>CAZYSR010000526.1:0-3689 GCA_964649525.1 uncultured Gammaproteobacteria bacterium | reverse complement strand
GTCTTTACTCGGTGTACTGATGAAAATGGTTGTCCTCTTGCGAATGCGGTTCTCTACAAAGTGCAGGCTCGTCTGAACCAGAATCCTGACTTGGCGAACAAGGTTTCTCTGCTTACCGTGTCTTTTGACCCGGAATTTGACACACCTGAAGTACTTTCAGCGATGAAAGACTTTTACAGTGAGGGATCTGCGAGTTGGCAGTTTCTGACAACCCGCAGCTTAGATGCATTGCAGCCAATCCTAAATGGTTACGGGCAATACCCGGTTCGGGTTGATTACCATAACGCACACAACGAGGAAATTGTCGATTACATTCATCTACTTCGCGTCTATCTAATCGACCTTCAAAAGCAGATCCGTAACATTTACAGCGTTTCTTTTCTGCATCCTGACATTCTGATGAACGATCTGGAGACGCTGCTGATGGAGTCGCGCACTAACCAGTAAGTGCCAATGTGGCGCAAGACACAAGTCTTTGGTATTGCAGCACTCGTCTGGCTGATTGCACTTTTTGTCGGCTTGGACGTACCCGCACAGACTAGTGGCACACTGGATTCGGGTCAGCGGTTTGATGTCAGTCAGGCCTTTGGACCGGGTGATGTCAAAGAGGGGTATGAGAGCGCTGACTACGAAACTCAGTCCCGTAGCCTGCTCAGTCGTCGAGGTATCAAGCAGGATCTCATTCAAATTGTTGAAAATCCTCCCCTAGGGCTGCCACCTGTAGCCTTTCCAGCCGATAATCCCATCACTCGCGCCAAGATTGATTTAGGGCGTTTGCTATTTTTTGATCGCAGGCTGTCTATCAACAACACCGTATCTTGTGCAAACTGTCACATTCCGGAGCAGGGATTCACAAATAACGAAATAAGCACCGCCGTTGGCGTAGAAGGCCGACTCGTAATTAGGAACGCACCGACTCTCTATAACGTTGCCTATCTGCGGCACATTTTCCTCGATGGGCGCGAAATCAGTCTCGAAAATCAGGTTTGGCAACCAATCACCGCACGCAATGAAATGGCTGCACCTTCGATTGGTTATGTAATCAACAAAATCAAGCGAATAAGTGATTATGACGGACTATTTGAAGCGGCATTTGAAGGACGTTCCGCGGATATCTCGACGATCGGATACGCGCTTGCCAGCTATCAACGTACCTTACTATCCGCAGATTCACCCTTTGACCAGTGGTATTTTGGCGGGAATGAGGATGCGGTCAGCAAGTCTGTAAAACGGGGATTCGCGGTGTTTGCGGGGAAAGGGCAATGTTCGGTTTGTCACCAGATCAATGACGATCACGCATTATTCATTGATCATCAGTTTCACAATACTGGCCTCGGATACGCAGTGTCTACTGGTAAAACACCAGCTCAAGTCAAGAAAAAGACCCGTGTTCAACTGGCGCCGGGTGTGTATGTTGACATGCCGAACGAGACAATTCAATCGGTATCAAGGGTTGAAAGTTTCAATGATCTCGGACTGTATCGAGTCACTGAAAATCCAGCTGATCGCTGGAAGTTTCGTACCCAGACGCTGCGTAATGTCGCACTCACAGCACCGTATATGCATAACGGTCAATTCGCAACACTGAGGGAAGTGATTGACTTTTATGATCAAGGCGGAATTCCGAATGAATTGCTGTCCCCATTTATCCGCCCACTCGGTTTGACCGAATCTGAAAAGATAGATCTTGAAGCATTCCTTGAATCGCTGACCGGTCAAAATGTCCCACAGATCGTAGCTGACGCATTTGCTGCGCAAATTGGAGAATTGAGTAAAGATGATCCCAATTGGGCGCACCAAAACACATTGGGATTTTGACTCTTTGATTTATGTAGAAAATAAATTAAAAAGGTGCTAATATTAGCACTAACATGACAGAACTGAGTGCGCAAACACGTATTGCATTCTCTGGGTGATTAATCTTGAGAATTTAGAGTTGATGCAATGCGTTTTTTATGTGCCTCTCTCCAATTCCGCTTCAATCATCCAAAAATAATTTTCTGGACTCAAACTTATGCAAGAGAATCATACTGAGGAACTTCAATCAAGGATAGAAAAACTAAAAACAGAACATCGGGATCTTGATGACGTTTTAAAAAGATTGGCAGTTGACCCCAGTTCGGACGAGTTGCAAATTCGCCGCCTGAAAAAACGCAAGCTACAGCTCAAAGACTCTATAGTAATGCTGGAAAGTCAGGCATTGCCAGATTTAACAGCCTGAGCCTGTATCCCGAAAAATGACTGGATTGCCCCCTAAGAGGCAATCCTTAGATCAGTACCGGTAGTAGTCCGGTTTGTATGGACCTTCTACCGGTACACCTATGTATTTTGCCTGCTCTTCTGTCAGCTTGGTCAGCTTGGCGCCAACTTTGTCCAGATGCAGCTGTGCAACTTCTTCGTCCAGGAGTTTTGGCAAAACGTAGACATCAATTTCGTAATTGTCCGCGTTTTTCCATAACTCGATCTGTGCCAGTACCTGGTTAGTAAACGAATTCGACATAACGAAACTCGGATGTCCAGTCGCACATCCCAAATTGACAAGCCTTCCTTCAGCAAGCAGAATTAACCGCTTTCCATCCGGGAAGATGATGTGATCGACTTGTGGTTTGATATTTTCCCAATCTAATTTTCTCAACGATTCCACATCAATTTCGCCGTCAAAGTGGCCGATATTACAGACGATGGCCTGATCTTTCATGGCCTTCATGTGGTCCATTGTTATGACATGCCAGTTGCCGGTTGCAGTGACAAAAATGTCTGCAATCGGTGCGGCTTCTTCCATCGTTACGACACGATAGCCTTCCATTGACGCCTGCAGGGCACAAATTGGGTCGATTTCGGTAATCAATACGTTGGCACCTTGGCCTCGCAGGGACTGAGCACACCCTTTGCCAACATCGCCGTATCCACAAACCACCGCTACCTTGCCGGCTACCATAACATCGGTTGCGCGCTTGATGCCATCCAAAAGTGACTCCCGGCAACCATAGAGATTATCAAATTTACTCTTGGTGACCGAGTCATTGACGTTAAAGGCAGGGCAGAGCAATGTGCCTTCCGCCATCATTTCGTAAAGGCGATGAACTCCTGTTGTTGTTTCTTCCGTTACTCCGCGGACGTCATTCATGAGCTCTGGATATTTTTCATGCAAAATTAGAGTCAAATCGCCGCCGTCATCAAGCAGCATGTTTGGTCGCCAGTTGTCCGGACCGAAAATCGTCTGGTCTATGCACCACCAGTACTCTTCTTCCGTTTCACCCTTCCAGGCAAAAACTGGCGTTCCGGTTGCTGCGATGGCCGCTGCCGCGTGATCCTGAGTGGAAAATATGTTGCAAGATGACCACCTGACTTCGGCTCCAAGTTCCTGAAGCGTTTCAATAAGTACTGCAGTCTGGATAGTCATGTGCAGGCAGCCGGCGATTCGAGCGCCAGCAAGCGGTTTTTCATTTGCGTACTTGCTTCGCAGTGCCATAAGGCCTGGCATTTCAGTTTCAGCGATCGCAATCTCCTTGCGTCCCCAACTGGCTAATTCAAAGTCGGCGACCTTATAGTCCTGAGTTACAGATTTCAATGCTGTTGGCATCGTTTCTTTCCCTTTGATTTGCTTTTCAATTTGTAGTCGTTTACCCTAACTGGCAGCTTGCAACAGTTCATCAACCTTGTTTGTATGCTCCCATGTGAATTCTTCT
>CAZYSR010000525.1:0-3102 GCA_964649525.1 uncultured Gammaproteobacteria bacterium | reverse complement strand
CTGCACAATCCGAGTCGCATAGCCGGTCCATTTCCTCCGTTGAGAGGAGAGTAGGTGACGTTGTTCGGATTATTGGCATCGATAATCTTGTGCAACCACATTGAAGATGAAACAACGCCTGCCAAGGGTACCACGGTTGAGTATTTCTGAGCTGGTTGCAGCCTAATCTCACCTGATCGAATCATTGCGCGCGCCGTATCAAAATTGTCCACATGTTTTTCGAAAACCAGTGCTACCGCAGCCGAATTCATAACTGGCGCTGGAATTTCGTTGGTGGACTCAAAGGGCGGCCCGGCGTGAAGTATCACTGAGTCGTCTAAACCAATTGAGCTGGCGGCTAATTCATTGCTCTCCCACACCGGCCGGGCTTGTAGCATTTTTTTGAGTGAACCTTGATCTCTTGGGTCAATATTTGTCATGTCTGTCTCATCAATTGATTCTTCCAATTTTGTGCTCGTTAGGGTCGGGTGGTCTGAAAATATTCCAGCACGTACGGTAGTGAAGTATCTACCGCCTGGCGAATCTTACATTCATTCGCTGTTGGTTTGCTGCCATTTTCCTTTCAGACGCATGCATATTGATAACTGTCCGAAAATTGCAATGACTGGAATTCAGTCTCGCAGTTTAACCAGTGCCTGTTGTCTGAAATTTCCAAAATGGTACAAGTTACGACGTTAGAAGATTCAGCCCTTGATATTTAACGTCAGTTTCAAGTATTCAGTTTATGATCGGAAACTGTCTTTCATCCATCTTTGGCAGAGCAAATGTGCTGTGCATTCGCAACTTTCTTAAGGCCTAGCGGAAAAAATGCAGATCATAAAATAGTGGCTGAAGATTGCAAACCGTTTTGATATCTTACCTGAAGTGCAGCTGGTGAGCTGCACTTCAGGTGAAAAACAAATGTCAAGTGGTGCTGATCCGTGAGGAATCAGTTACTCAACCAGGATTGCACCAGTTCCTTGTTTGCGTCAACCCATTCGCGGGCATACACGACTGGGTCGACTTGGTCGACGCTTGATGCAAAAGACCATTGATTGATCAATTCCTGACCGAAGTCGATTCCATTCAGCAATTTAGCCATTTCAGGTGCATCGGTTTCAAGTCGCTTCGAGTAGGCGATATGTGAGCTGATTGGCGGAAAGGATGTAGAAACGTGTGAATTTTCCAACCAGTTGGGGTCTTCATTTAAATCGGCCACTTGCCACTTTTGCGGATCATGAGCCGGTTCTTCAAGCACGGCGAGCGGATGCATTCCGAAAATGTGATGTGGAAGATAACAGGCCCACACGATGACTCGACCCGCTTTGGCATCCGCATCAATCTGTGCCAGAATGACATTTTCCTCGCTCACGGTCAAGTCATACAAATCAGCAAACCCATAGTCTCTTGCTCTGATTTGATGAATTTTTGTTGAACTCCAACCAGGTGCTCCCATCCAAATTTCGCCTTTGCCATCTCCATCGCGATCTGTCAAGCCAACAATTTCGGGACGTGTGAGATCGTAAACGGATTTCAATCCATAAGTATCTACCGCTGCCTGAGTCGTGCAAAATCCATCAAAAGCTGGAAATACAGCATCAGTTAATACAACAGTTTGATTTTCGTTGACATACTGATCAACCAGACCCTGATTGTTCGGAAGCCAAACTTCAGGATGAACGTCAACTTCACCTTTGCCCTGATCCATCGCTTTGAAGAACACTGCATGATTGCCTGGTACCATGTCTACCTGGAGACCATAGTTGTCCTCGGCGACGATTTTCATGATGTTGGTCATAATTTTGGAATAGCCCCAGTTTAGCTGTCCAATGATGACCTTATCTGACGAGTAAGCCACATTCGCCGCGATCAGACTGAACGCCATGACTAAAGTGGTTGCTACTTTTTTGAATTTATTAAACATTGCTCATTTCTCCGAAATAAAAAATCCAATAATTGAATTGTCTCAGCTCCTGCTTTGAACAATTCTATCAAGAATCATAGCACAAAATAAGATTGCAACGCCAGCGAGGATACCCTTGCCTTCGTGTGCATAGGTCAAGGCATCAAGCACATCTTCACCCAACCCCTTTGCACCAATGAGAGAAGCGATGACTACCATCGAAAGGCACATCAAAATAGTTTGATTAACCCCGGCCATGATCGATGGTCTGGCGAGCGGTAAATCGACGCGAAGCAGTAGATACAGTTTGGATGCACCAAATGCTGTTGCTGCTTCTCTGATATGATTGGGAACCCCTTGCAGCCCAAGTACAGTCAAACGCACAACAGGCGGCATGCCAAAAATGATGGTTGCAATAATTCCAGGCGGTTTGCCGATTCCAAAAAACGCAATGACAGGAATCAGGTAAACAAATGACGGCATCGTTTGCATTAAATCTAGAATTGGCCACACGAATGAGCGTACTCGTGCCTTTCGCTGACAGAGAATTCCAAGCGGGATTCCAAGGACAACACAGATCAGACAGGCGGTACCAAGCAATGCCACCGTCAACATACTCTTTTCCCAAAAACCGAAGATGCCAAGATACATCAGCGCGGCAGCAGTATAGATAGCGACTCTTTTGCCAGCGGCTTTTGCTGAAATGAGGACGATAACACTCATCGTTATTATCCATGGCGTTCCGATCATTACCGTTTCCAGAAAGTCCAATAGCTGCCGAATGGTAAGGGTGACTCCACTGAAAAATACTGCAAAGGTTTCGGTCAACCATTGCACCCCATTGTCGATTACCGACTCTGCACTTCTTCGCCAGCTTGGTTCAGCCGGGATTTCTTTCAACCAGTCGGGGACATTTGCCGCAGAGAAGCGATAGACAGATGTAATGAGGACTACTAAATAGAAGCCACCGGTCAACAAAATTTGCAGCTGATCAACGCCTGTAGGTAGCGATTGATCTGCTCTCCATTTTTGAAATCTGCTTTTCAGTACTTTATTCGCAATGAGTCCCTGAATGACCTTGACGGCCAGAATCAGGGCGATTCCAAGAATAATCAGAAAAGGAGCCTGGGCAGCCATTTGTTCTGCCTGACTCCAGGCTTTTTGGCTTGCGGATTTAAGAGCGAGAGCTGATTCCAAGAGTACTTCAGCATTATCTGCAC
>CAZYSR010000524.1:0-5768 GCA_964649525.1 uncultured Gammaproteobacteria bacterium | reverse complement strand
CACTCAGAGAGTGGTTCATTGAAGTCATTGAACTTCACTTGGATGCTTCAGCAAACTCCCGTTCAGATTCAACTTTTGACTTGCTAGGTTGCTCTTCTTGCGGGAGGTCTTTGTGAAAAGCATGCGGCGGCCACAAATCACTAAGATTGAAACTGATTGCTTCAAATGGTGGCAGCGAAACCAGCGCATCATCGAACAGCGTGTCTATCAACACCCATTCTGTGTTACGCAATGCAAATGCTTCCAGCGAACGGGCGTCTGGGTCCACTAACCAAAGAAAACTGACTCTTACGCGTGCATAAACCGCACGCTTGCCGCCAAGATCGAGCGTTCGAGTTGACGGCGAAATTACTTCGCACACCCAGTCCGGCGCCAATGTAATGTATACCCCGGTTGGTAACTCAGGCATTCGCTTGTGTCGCCACCCAGCAATATCAGGTACCACAACGTCGTCACCCAGATGTAGTTCAGGTTCGAACAGAATCCACCAGCCGCCAGGTCCACCCCGACCGTATTGAAAAGTCTGACTGATGAACCCTCCAAGCCCAGTACTGGCCGTTGCATGAGAAACCTTTGGTCTTGGGTGGGTGTAAAGGGTACCGTCGATTAATTCAGCAACCACGTGCGCCGGTGCATCCAGCACATCTTGATAGGTTGCTCGAATTGACGCTGATTCAGATTTTCCTACCTGCGATTTTTTCATTGAGCTTTGAACCTTCCAAGGTGTTGCGGTTTAATTCTATTCTATCAGTGCCAGGTGAATCAAACTCTACCTTCGTATGGATTAGATTTTTCAATGGTGTCACAATTCGACTCAAATTGGCGTGCAACGATTATTGAAAGAATTGTCTCTTTTGACTATCAAACACTTCCTCAATTGCATAATAGAGCGAATAATTTTTGGGATAGAAGATTTTTCGACTAGCAGGCTGCGATTCACGAACAGACAGAAAATTAATTTTTACCTGTCAATACCGATCTCTCGAATTATCCCGTTCGTTTTGAGTACTTCCTTCCGCAAATACAGAAGTACTCCATAGCCTGCTTACTGTAATTGGAGAACAGTGATGCAAAGCAAACTTAATGGCAGGTTGCGAAACACAAACTTGCCATATAGCAAGGGATTGATGCCTGTATATGAGGCAGTGATTAACTCGATTGAAGCTATAGAGGAACGTAATCTAACTGAACAAAAGGCATTGTCCGACTATAGTATCAAGTTGCAAATCAATAGAATTGAACAATTTAACTTTGATCACCAGTCGAATTCTCAAACTGAGGGTGAAATAGGAGGATTTAGAATTGCGGACAATGGCATAGGATTTACCGATGAAAACTGGGAGTCTTTCAGAATGCTGGATAGCTTACACAAGGTGAAAAAGGGATGCCGGGGAATTGGACGGCTGATGTGGCTCAAAGCGTTCGACAATGTAGCTGTTCGTTCCGCTTACGCGGAAAACGGGGAAATTAAAAGACGTGATTTTTCTTTCAACATAGACAATGAAGTCTCGGAGCCGATGGTCGGTTCGGCTAGAAGTTCGGAAGTTGGTACAGTTGTCGAACTTATAGGATTTAAAGAACAGTTCGCTTCAGCGACGTACAAAACACTGACAAAAATAGCATCTGGATTGCTGGAACACTGTCTTTGGTATTTTATTAGGGCAGAAGGAGTGCCCCAGATTACGGTGTGTGACAATTCTGATAGAATCAATTTATTCGATCTGTTTGATACTCATATGCACAACTCGTCGGCAAATGAGACGATTGGTCTGAAAGGACATGCGTTCGAGATTACACACGTAAAAATTAGAGTAGACAGAAACAAACCGCATACTCTGGGGTATTGCGCTTCTGGCAGGTTAGTTCGCGAGGAGAAAATTACGGGAAAAATTCCTGGGCTGTACAGAGCCATTGCTGACTCTGAAGGCGAGTTCACGTATATGGCGTATCTAACGAGTCCTTATCTGGATGAGCGGGTGGCGAACGAAAGAGTACATTTCAACATCTCCGAGACGGCGGATGGTCTGTTTAGCGAAACCGAGATTTCTTACAAAGACATTAGGATAGCGGTGTATCCTCGTGTATCGAAGTACCTAGAGGAATATCTGGAAAAGGTGCTAACCGAGGGAAGGGAAAGGCTCGAAACTTTCGTTGCAACTAAAGCACCAAAGTATAGACCATTACTGGAACATATACCATCCGAGCGGCTTTCTGTGGATCCCGGAGTTTCTGAAAAAGATTTGGATATTTTGCTTCATACGGAGTCGTTTGAAGTTGAAAAGAAAATTCTGAAGGAAGGTCACGATCTATTGTCCGAAAGTGTAGATTATGAGGATTATGAGAATCGATTAGCAAATTACATGGGTAAATTGACGGATCTTAAGCAGTCTGATCTCGCAAGTTATGTAGCTCATCGACATGTCGTAATTAATCTGTTGGATTTTGCTATAAAGAAACAACAGGATAAAAATTTTGTTCGTGAAGACGTAATACACGAACTCATCGTCCCAATGCGGACTACTTCGTTGGATTTGGAATATCAAAGGCAAAACCTGTGGTTGGTGGATGAACGACTTGCGTTTCATCATTTTCTCGCATCAGATCTACCACTAGAGTTAAACCTCACAACTGAGAGCAAGTCAGCAAAAAAACCGGATATTGCAACTTTTCGTGTGTTTGAAAATCCTTTGTTGGTGGGCGAAGGAACCATTCAACAGGCATCGATAACAGTCATTGAGATAAAACGTCCCATGAGGGGAGACTATCAAGCCGGTAAGGACGAAACTAAGGATCCGATCTTGCAATCTCTTGATTATCTGCGTAGGTTACGGGAAGGAGCGCAAACTGTAAATGGCAGGCCAATACCGAACGCAAGAAATATACCGGGCTTCGTATACGTGCTGGCAGACTTAACGGATAGTCTTGTGGACTGCTGCAAGTTGCATCAACTCCAAACTACTGCAGATGGTATGGGTTTCTTCGGTTACCATCGTGATGAATCCTACAATGCCTATATACAGGTGATGTCGCTTGATGGTCTAGTCGTGTCTGCGCGAGAAAGAAATAGAGCGTTTTTTGACAAGTTGGGTTTGCCGTCAAACTGAATTCACTTTGGAAAACGGCAGTGCGAAAGAGAGGAGGTTGTTATCAATATTAGTTCTTTTGATGTAAATTGACAGAGCAAGCCAACCACATTTCTAGCAAAGAGAAATGGGCGGTGGATTTTGGGTGTAGTCGTGCTCTGGATGGATTCTGATTCGATTAGTTGTGGCTTGCGTGAGGTAATTCTGACGGAGATTCGTTCGATGGAGGTCTTCACAATGTCGCCACTGTCATCAGTACAAAAGTTTACAGCCTAATCCGTACCAGAGTGTAGTTCGATTAGCGGATGAAGTTGATCTGTTCTGAAGGACGTGAAGCCGCAGTTCAAGCAGAATACTCCAAAGCAAGATCTTCCCCCAAACTCAAGAAATTGGATTGAATTCTCATATGCCAACTAACGCACATAATTCTCAAAATTAAGTGTCGACAAGGTCGGAAATTGCTTCAGCGATTACTCCATAAACTGTATCAAAATCGCTATCCAACATACAGAAAGGTGGCAATACATAAATCGTATTTCCAAGTGGCCTTAGCAAAACACCACTCTTCTGAAATCGAAGGTAAAGCTGCGTACCGATTTCAGATAGATAACCACTATCAGAAACTTGAATATCCATCGCTGCGATGGTTCCAGTCTGTCGTAAATTCGTAAGTGATTCAAGGGCAGCCATCTCCGTGAGCTTTTGGGTTTGTCTGGCGGCAGTATCTCGAACTTGTTCCCTTACCCTATCATCCTGCCACATTTCGAGATTTGCGGCAGCTACTGCACAGGCTATGGGATTTGCAGTGTAGGAACTGGAATGGAAAAAAGTCTTGCTTCTGTCAGTTGAATAATGCGCATCAAAAATTCGTGAATGACAGAGAGTAACTGCAAGTGGTAGAAATCCGCCGGTAATTCCTTTGGAATAGCAGGTAATGTCCGGCACTATGTTTGCCTGATCGCAGGCGAACAAGCTGCCCGTTCTGCCCCATGCAGTCATCACCTCGTCAGCGATGAATAGCACATCATACTTTTCACAGATTCGTTTCATTTCCCGAAGAATATCAGCACTGTACATAAGCATACCTCCAGCACCGAGTACCAGCGGTTCCACAATGAATGCTGCAGCTTCAGGTTGTTGCTTGCACTTCGTTTCGAGAGCGTCAAGTGTGTCTTGCTCTTTGGATGCAGTCGGAAAGGGAATCGTTTCAACAGAGAACAGCAACGGATTGTAGGGCTGATTGAAAACCCCTCGCTCACCAACTGACATCGTTCCAATGGTATCCCCGTGGTAGCTGTGTTCCATCACGATTACCCGATTGCGCGGGATGTTTTGGTGATGCCAATAACCGAGAGCCATCTTTAGTCCGACTTCTACCGCAGTTGAACCGCTGTCTGAAAAGAACACGTAGTCGAGCCCAGGTGGTGTGAGGTCAATCAACATCTTGGCTGTACGCTCTGCTGGCTCGTGCGTGTAGCCAGCGAAAATTACCTGGTCCAATCGTTCCATTTGCTCTTTGGCCGCCTGTTGCAGCCTAGGATGACAATGTCCGTGCGTAATCACCCACCAGGAAGAGATCGCATCAATAATCTGCTGACCATCTTTGGTATAGAGGTAAGCCCCATTTGCGTAGTCTATTTCCAGAAACTCAGGGAATATCGCATGCTGAGTGAAAGGGTGCCAAACAGGTGAGCCGATTTTGTCCATAGAGAATCTCGCGGATTTGGAAAATTGAGTTAGTCAGCAGTTCTGAAGATCGATTCATCCAGACGGCCTATCTGCAATCCGTTCAATAGTGACACAGACTGGAATCAATTACAGCTGAACGAAGGATTTTGAAGTTCAATGATATTCCAATTGACTCAATTGAAATTGAAGCGGGTTAAGTCAATTTAGACTATTCGGTTGTTTGATTTTGACTTTCATTATCGGCAAGATTTTTGATGGGGATTATCGTGTCAAGAGTCAAATTCTAAACTCTCAATTTGGACAAATTGCTCATCGGTAAGCACTCTGAACACAAAACTGAAATGAAATACTCTCATAAATGACTGATGAAAATAACTTTTATGAATGATTATTCCAAGCATTTCTTCATTGCTCTAAACCTATGAGCAGGAAGTCTGGTGAAGCACTGGTTGAAGACTCGTCCACTATTTCCACAGGCTCTCTTACTTGAAAATTGACTGATGCTTTGAATTCTCCGTTCTGTCAAACCTGCATAACATGTTGCAGTCGAACTTCAGTAAGTTGAGTGCATCATACCGATGTTAGCGCGACCCTACTGCTAAATTTGCAGAGTAGCATATAAAACGATGCTTTGTAAAATGGTAACAAATTTTAAAGAGAGTAAAACGTCGAAATAAATCAGGAGATTTGACTCCCTTTTTTTGTGTTGCTAACTGTCAGATTCAACAAGAGCAGTCGATCACATAGAGTATTTATTAGTCAGCGGGTAACTGTAGAGAAATACGGTATGTATTCCAATTTCCATCTCTACCCTCATATTAACAAGGGAATGCAATAAGTATGCCAGTCAAAACCTATCAGCCACAAGCTAACGCCGGTAGTTTCAGGGGGTATGCCCAGTCTCAGGTGGCTGCGGTTGATGAGGAAATTGCCAAAATTAACCCGGGTACACCTGCTGGCGAATACCTTCGACGATTCTGGCATCCTGTCTATATC
>CAZYSR010000523.1:0-1641 GCA_964649525.1 uncultured Gammaproteobacteria bacterium | reverse complement strand
GAATTTGCCAGTGATACAGCTGATTGTTGGTATCAGCGGTTTCTAGAAGCAGGTGTACCGACTGCACCGATCAATCGATATGGTGAAGTGCTTGAAGATCCACAGGTACGCAGTCACGGTTGGGTGCAACCGCTTGAACTGCCTGGAAAAACAATTACAAAAACATTTTCACATCCGGTGCAACTGTCGGATCGCGATTTGCCGATTCGTTTGTCACCGCCTGCTCTCAATGAGCACGAACAGGAAATATTGCGGGAGATTTCAGACAGCGTTGCAAAGATCGATACTTGAAATATGGTGCGCAAGTCAATCGGTGCGATCTGCCAAAATTCTCCAACGAAATCCACTTATGCAGCTTTACTCCTGATTTCGGACAGACTTTCATCAATTGATCGCAATTTTCCGGGAAAAATCGATTGGGCCCATCCAGTTCTGTGAAGGTCGAGACGCAGAAATGCCCCGAATACTCGGCGAAGAAAAACCAATCCCACAGTACAAAATTTTAACTATCATTCGGTATTTGATTATCTGAGCCCATTCAGTGATTCATTAATCCCGAGGCAGGTGAAATGAATTTTTTGCGTGAAGTATGGAGGAACATTGATGTACAGGGAAAAAGTGGGTGACATTAAGCAGTCGACAGCATTCGCCCACGATTATTGGGGGATTGACAACGAATACACAACATTGACGGATGTCTTGCTTGGACAGCCGCTTTTTTATCGCTGGGTCGATGCTGGACCTCTCATTAGGCGTACCATGGATAATGCCGCACGGACAGGTATCAGCTTTGATTACGACCTGGCCCAGTCGCAACATAAGGCCATGGTGCATATGTATCAGGAATATGGTGTCAAGTGCCATTTCTTAGATGCCGATGAAGCTCTGCATCGAAACTTTTTTGCACGCGACAATTCCGCAATGACACCTTGGGGAGCACTCATCTGCCACATGCAGCTCAAGTGTCGTCGCGCCGATTATGCGACGGCGATCAAGTTTTATCAGGACAATCAAATTCCCATCTGGAAATTTGCCACCGCTGGTCACTTTGAAGGCGGAGATTTCGTCATTCTGAGGCCGGGTCTGGTATTGATTGGTTATTGCGGCGAGCGGTCTGAAAAAGAGGGTTCAGAGCAGGTTGCCGAATACGTCAGAGCAGAGGGTTGGGAAGCCATGACAGCGCCCATATCAAGAGAGATTGTTCACATGGATGGGTTGGTTGTTCCAATTGCAGAAAACCTTTTGATCGCGTGTTGCGATGCCATGGAACCTTGGCTGCTGGCATGGTTGAAAGATCTGGGGTTTGAAATAATCGATGTCAAGTTTTCCGAAGCCCGGAATCTTGGTGTCAATCTAATGTGTCTCGGGGACGACAGAATTCTGGCTATGACCGGTTCACCTGATGCCTGCCAACAACTGCGTGCACGCGGATTTACTGTGGAAGAATTGGACCTGTCAATGTTCACACTTGGCGGTGGTGGAATTCATTGTTTGAGTCAGGCATTACGCCGCACTCGACTGACTTAGTGAGTGTTAAATAATTATTCACTGATTTCGAGATTAAATCTAAATATAGATGACGACTAAAGGTCTAATATTCCGTAGATAATTTGATTTTCAGCTTAGTCAAAACTGTAAAAT
>CAZYSR010000522.1:0-1867 GCA_964649525.1 uncultured Gammaproteobacteria bacterium | reverse complement strand
AGAAGACTGGCGCGTTGCTAGGGACTTATCGGGGGCAGACAGAATTTGTTCGCTGGTGAATTCCAGCCAGTTTTCTGGCAATCGACCGTCTATCCGTCGGCTGAGTTCAGCTGCTAACTCTGGATATTCATTTGCGTACTCAATAAACTCTTCGTTCCACTGCTTCTCCTGTTCAGAACCACGAACACGGCAGTCAAATTCAGCCCGAATGAAGTCTGGTATGTGGAATGCGGGATGATGCCAGCCAATTTGCTCGCGAGTCAGCGACACCTCCTCCTCACCCAAGGGCGCTCCATGAGCTCCGGCGGTACCCGCTTTGTTCGGCGCACCCCATCCAATTACCGTCTTGCAGCAGATCAGACTGGGACGGCCGGTCTCCGATTGAGCAGTCTGAATTGCTGCTTCAATCTCATCAGCATTGTGTCCGTCCACGTTCTCGACTACATGCCAGCCATAGGCCTGAAAGCGCCGCGGTGTGTCCTCAGTGAACCAGCCGGAAACCTCGCCATCAATTGAAACATTGTTGTCATCGTAAAACGCAATCAGTTTATTCAGTCGATGCGTTCCGGAAAACGAAGCCGCTTCGTGGGAGATGCCTTCCATGAGACATCCATCGCCTAGAAATACATACGTGTAGTGATCGATGATTTCGTGGTCTGGTCGATTAAATCGCGCTGCCAACACCTTTTCTGCCAAAGCTAAACCAACAGCATTTGCGAATCCCTGTCCTAACGGTCCGGTAGTCGTTTCAACGCCAGGCGTGAGTCCAAATTCCGGATGCCCGGCAGTTTTTGAGTGCAACTGACGGAAATTCTTGATCTCTTCTAACGGCAGTTCATATCCGGTCAGATGTAAAAGAGAATAGATCAGCATCGAACCATGTCCGTTCGACAGGACAAACCGGTCCCGATCGAACCAGTTTGGATTCTGCGGGTTGTGTTTGAGATGGTCGAGCCACAGCGACACCGCAAGATCTGCCATTCCCATTGGCATTCCAGGATGCCCGGATTTGGCTGCCTGAACGGCGTCCATTGAGAGTGCGCGAATCGCATTCGCCATCTCAAGGCGGGTTGGATTATTACTATGTTTTTTGGTTACAGAGGCTGTTGCTGTATCGTTCAACTGCTTTAGTCCGCGCGTGGAGAATTGTGAGTTCAGTAGGGTTATTGATCAAAGGCTGGATGTAATCAGGGCATTACACGTCAATTATACAAATAGGCTTGAAATTCCGATTGCCCCAACCGTCCGCAATTCGTGAATAACCGCGTGGATTCGACAGCACCCGCGTCTCACCAATTTGGTAGTCAACCGATTCATGTGTATGTCCATGAATCCAAAGATCTGGTGAATGTTCAATCATCACAGTGTCAAGTGAAGATGCGTAGGCTGCGCCGCTATCCTGAGAAACTCGTTCGCAGAGCAGTGAGCGTGCAGATGGAGCGTGATGAGTGACAACCACCGTTTTTTGAGGTCTTTCTTTGGATTTTGTCAACTCACGTTCCAGAAACCGTCGCGAATCATGATGCATTCGTTCAGTATCATGCGGTTCGAGAGTACGATCACCAAGCTCAATCAGTCGATAATCGTTCATCCATCTGCCAGCTTGAATCATGTTCAGTTCTTTGTTCCCGCTGACACAAAAGTCCGTCCAAAGCGTTGAACAGATAAATTGAACGTCATCAATGTAGACAGATTCGTTTTCGAAAAAGTACACATTTGATCCATATGCGGCAGCGCGAATCCTGTCCTGTACGTATCCGATTTCACCCCCATAAAATTCGTGATTGCCGCAAATGTAAATGACCGGCACGTCGTCAAAACTTCGATGTGCCCATCGAACCGCCCTATCCCCCACATGAATATCACC
>CAZYSR010000521.1:0-2609 GCA_964649525.1 uncultured Gammaproteobacteria bacterium | reverse complement strand
GCTAGATAAAGCTTTGATTGCTTTATGGAATCGTGGCGATCATGACTTTTATGGGGGCATTTTGGATACTGCCAGCGACAAAGTCTACCCACACTACCCGAATACGCTTTATGTCCGTTGGACGGAAGTAACTGATGCAGATGGTGAGACCAAAAGAGTCGTGGGCGGTGTAAGTGGGGGGGCGGATATGGCAGACTATTATGCGTCACTTTCTGAGGAGGAGCGTTTTGAGTTACACATGACTGGGAAGTTTCCTCTTGATATAAAGATTCTTGATAAATCTACAGCAGGACACGATCTTTATGATTTACTCTCTGATTTTGAATAAAGGAGGTTTACAATGAGTTGTAAATTTTTGTTTTCAATGGGTTTGCTGTTATTGGCAGCATCAATTTTTGTTTTTGCGGCTTATGCGGTGTCATGTGATGCAGATGCCTATCACAGAACTCATGGCTTGAATCGTTCTGTTACTACATGGGGCGAGGCAAGCAGCGGAGCCTCAGGTGCCTATAGCATGTGGGCTACAGTTGGCAGCCATACGGACTCGGCCAGCAACGCATTCAGTTCAGGTTATTTGGATGCTTGCTTTTCTTTTGGCTGGCGATGGCTTTTTTATGAAGGTGTTTCAACTGTCTGGACTCATCAGGGATGTTCAGATAGTGATAGCGTTTGATTTTTCCTCTTGAGGGACTGGGGGATATGGGGTTCTTACCTAACCAATAGGGACGAGGGTCAGGAGGAACGATCCCCAGTCCAAATAAATGAGGCAGAAACCACACGGGACGCTTTTCCGAAGCGTTGGAAATTGATTAGTAGGGTCTTATGCTAGTAGCATTATACCGTAAATCTGTCTACAAATGCTGGAGAGAGGTTCCCCTCCATTTTCCCACCACAATAATCCCATTACGAACTTCCTCCGGATCGCCAGATTTCAACCGAATCTGGTAGATATAGGGTCCGATACTCACGATTTCCCCCGCCTCAGCCCTGCCACCCATTCAACACTCATCGCGTTAGAACTCATTATTGTTTGATTCACCAAAGTCCCGATGAGCTTATTGTGCAGATCAAAAATTTCAATGATCGGCTCCGTGTCCCCGATGCGCGAGGCGTTTGCGTCTACAATTGTTAGGCGTGCCCTTTCAGTAATCCCGTTCCTATCGAGGGAGAAGGAGTTGAAACTCCACAGCGTACACGACCATGCGACTAAATGTACAATGAAACTCAAGATCGATTGTCAGGTTAACGGGCAGCGGCACAAGACTTGTGACCCATGTGGATGGCGGTTCCAAAATCCCATCCACAGCGAAAGTCGCCGGCTGATCCGGCTGGGAATTTTTGTTGTTAATAGACGTTACGCAGTTGAATATTCAACCTCAATACTAGAAGCGATCACACAATACATTGGGGTTCAAAACGCCCGGACTGTCGCGTAATATTCCGGGCGGATAGTATCTGGTACTCTATTACGTTATAGTCATGGATCAATTTACCCTATACAGTTGCGAAACATTCTGGGTATTCCGTCGTGCAATAGTATTTGGTGAATTGAGCTAGATATTGCCGCATAACATTGTTGATATCTGACGCACAATGAATGCGGTACTACAAACTGAACTGCTTTGAGATTGCGCGAAAGCTAACCTATATCTAAGGGGACACAATCATGTTTAGTTTTAATCAGGGATTAGTGAGTATGTACTTTATCATAACTAGCGTTGGTATTTTATTGGTTATCACTGGGGTTCACCCAATTGGCAGGCAAAATACTCAGAATCGAGACAACGATGGTGAATTGAATGTTCCCTCTCGTATGAAGGAAATGCTGGAAAAGGAAGATGTGACAATAGCGAATCTAAAAAATGATACAGGACTTCGCACCGAACGATTACCGCAACTCCGAGAAATGCGAGACAAGAGAGAAATAGAAGGAAAGCTGTCAGCGGCGAGTTTTTATGGTGTCATTGTTACCAATAATCTGTTCCGTCCACTTGGGTATAGAAAACCGCAGCAAGGTCCTTCGTTTCAATTGATCGCTACCGTCATTGACAGCGAGAATGGAAAAAGTAGAGCACTTGTCCAGAACAATAGGGATCGGAGAATTCACTATGTCACAGTTGGAGAGACGTTCGCCGGCGCGGAGGTTAAACGAATAGAACCGAACCGCATAACACTGTTGCTGGAGGGAGAATCAAAGGAATTTCAACTTCCGCAAGGTGGTTTATTGGGACCAATGTCCTAAGATCCGTCGAGATAGAAATAATGTTGTTGGGATTGAGAGTTTGGTCGCTGTTCAGCGCGATATAGAAATTTTGTAAGGAGATAATCATGAACTGGGCAAAAAACTTTTTAATTTTCAGTCTGTTTGTTTTGGGTATTTCAGTCATTTACTTTATTGTAAACTCCTATCAGTTGCCTCACCTTGTTGAGCAGGAGGTAGGGTTAGCACAGCATGAGGAAGAGGCGAATGAAATGTCTTACATTTACAAGCGGTATGTCTTTTCAGAGAATACTGATCCATTAAATGAAGAAAGTTTTGCGGTTGAAAATGAAGGCGATTCCGAAACGACCAGCGATGGATCCGTGGATTCGATACTAGATTCATTAAC
>CAZYSR010000520.1:0-4994 GCA_964649525.1 uncultured Gammaproteobacteria bacterium | reverse complement strand
GTAACACCCAGTGTTTCCAATAATTCCTCGGTAAACTCACCGGGTATCGGACGCTGGACGAAAAATATTTCAATTTTGTACTCCGTTGAATTCTGCCCAATATCCGTTTTCTCCGATTCAGTGGGCTCATCGCCTTGTTCGGAGTCAGGCAATTCAAAATGTACGCTGAACTTGTCTCCTTTTGATTTTCCAATACATGCCTCAACTACTTCCGGAATTTCAGATTTTTCATCGCCCAGATCAAGAACAAAAGCCTGCGCTTCACCCCAGACGGATTTGCCATCTTTAAACTGTTCAATCTGTAAAAGTACTCGATCGTTCTCGGTCGCAGGCTCATCAATTGTTTCAACTGCCTGGTGAGTTTTCTGCCAGCGCTCGATAACCTTGTCAACATCGTCCTCCGTTAGTTTCACCACCGGATTCACTATGTCTTCACCAGCCAGAGTCGGGTCATCAAACTCTGGCAACACTTCATAAAAGACTGTGATTTGATGGTCTTCGGTTTCATCATCGACTGTGAAATCTTCTATATAAGGTTGACTAAACGGTTCGATCTCTCGTTCCTTCAGCTCATCCTCTACGCGTCCTCCGACTAGAGCCATAATTGCGTCGTTTTTGATCTGATCGTAAAATTTTCGTTTGACGACTGAAAGCGGCACCTTCCCTTTCCGAAATCCGGGAACCGACACAGTCTTTGTCATTTTTTTCGCGATCTGGTTGACTTCCTGTCCTACCTCGGTACCCGGCAGAACAAACTTCATCCGACGACTAGCTGAATTAACTTCTTCTATCTCCACTTCCATTTACATCTTCCCTTAAGGAATTATCAATTTTCAAATATCTCTTGATATTAAACACACTCACCCCTTTCTGTGAAGGCGAAATTACAATTTCAGCGGAATGCTGACTGAATCATAAAACTGGTTCCTGCCATCTCAGAAAGTAGTTACGCCAACTCGATCAATTCTCAGCAATCCAAAATTTTCTATTCGAATCGGCAAATAATGCCAGATTCAAAGCCTTGTTACCCAATTCCCCAATAAATGGGCTTTTGGAACGGAGGATAAATGTGAGCCTGTGAATACGATCAGATGCTCAACAAATGTTTGCAGTGGAATAATCATTACCGCTAGAATCTTCGAACTCAGAAATGCATTATTTTCAGTCGACTTCACGGTTGATTTTATGATTTTGGTGCGAAAGGGGAGACTCGAACTCCCACGGGTTGCCCCACTGGCACCTAAAACCAGCGCGTCTGCCAATTCCGCCACTTTCGCATCAGCGAATTGTGTTAACTTCAGAGCCAGGCACTACTGACATGCCTGATTCGAGTGAAATAATCAATAGAACTTTTTCAATTATTTCAAAAGAATAAAATTATATGCCCGTATGATTCCATGAACCGCCCACATTTTTTTGAGAAGGTGACATGAAACTTAGCCAATTTTCCACTTTAACTTTTGACTGCTACGGTACGCTGATTGATTGGGAGACCGGGTTGCACAATGCCTTGCAACCGCTATTCGAGATGGCTGGCGGTTCGTTCGAAAAGTCCGACGCGATGACCGCATTTCGAAAAGCCGAGGGCCCCGCTCAGGAACAAGACCCGAACATGCTCTATCGAGACCTTCTCGCCGCAGTTCACCGGGAAATTGCAAACCAGATGGGCATTATTGCAAGCGAGGAAATGCATCAGAATTTTGCCCGTTCGAT
Source organism: uncultured Gammaproteobacteria bacterium (assembly GCA_964649525.1). GTDB lineage: Bacteria > Pseudomonadota > Gammaproteobacteria > Arenicellales > JAJDZL01 > JAJDZL01. The sequence continues at coordinate 3,281 of CAZYSR010000520.1, read as the reverse complement.
CGAACATTGGCCAGCGTTTCCGGATTCGGTCGACGCGCTTCAGTACCTGAAGCAACACTATAAACTCGTCATTCTATCCAATGTTGACAACGTCGGTTTCGCGTACAGCAATCGTCATCTTCAGGTTGAATTCGATGCCGTCTACACTGCCGAAGACATTGGTTCCTACAAACCGAACCGGGGTAATTTTCACTATATGTTGTCAAAGTTGGCGGAACTGGGTATTGAGAAAAAGAACATCCTGCATACCGCTCAAAGCCTGTATCACGACATGGTACCTGCTACCGAACTTGGATTCAGCACCTGCTGGATTGATCGCCGGGCTGGCGAAAAAGATAGTGGTGCAACACCGCCAGTCAGTCAAAAGGTAGATGTCGACTGGCGTTTCGTGTCACTAGCAGATATGGTTAAAGCACACAAGGCTGAGAATTGTTCTGACTGAGCGAGAACAGCTATTCCCAGGAATCATGCGCTGACTTTGATCAGTTCGCGGTTGAAAGGCAGTTCTGAATCTGAATCATCTTCACCGAGTTGCCTCGCCCACAGGTGACCAGAGTAAACGGCTGCAGCAATGGTACCCGGTGCAACACAGTCACCGATTCTGTCAATTGTTAAGACACCCGCGCTTCGCAGGCGGTCCATGTTATCCACACATGACTGGTACAACCCATCATTTGGCTGCCTTGATGTTACCATAATGATCTGATCACAGGAGAGCAGCATGCGCCGTTCTGAATAACAACAATCAAAACTGACCGAATGATCACCAATTTCTTCAATTTCCCACTGCACGCGTATAGCGACTCCCAATTTTGCCAGCAATTGCTGGATTGCCTGCTGCTCTAGCGTGTAGTGAGTCCAGTGGGATACGTCAGGTGCCGGCGTAACGATTGTGACTTCAGCTCTCATATTGCTCGCCACCTCCGCCATGACACTCCCCATATAAAAGTGATCGTCATCATAGATCACCACCTGTCCTTGTAAATTGAGTCCATTCATCACGTCATCTGGTGAATAAACCCACGACTGATCTGACCCTGTTACCGGAGTGTACCGTTCGCGTCCGAATCCGTCGGTTCGCCATTTCGCACCCGTAGCTATAACGACTCTGTCAGCCCCGAATTCAATGATGTTGTCAAGATTCATTTCGCTTGAAAGATAAGTCTCGACATTCGACAGTTTGTGCAACTGTTGCATTCGATAGTCTCGTACCCTGCGCCACGCCGATAATCCAGGCAGCGCACTCTCAAACAGGACTCGGCCACCAAATTCATCATTGGCATCAGTCAAAGTTACCTGATAACCGCGCTTGCCCAAAGCAACAGCACACTCAAGACCAGCCGGACCCGCCCCTACAATCAGCACAGACTCCGCGGACTTCGACGCTGGAATGACTTCCGGGTGCCAGCCGCGCCGCCATTCCTCACCCATTGTGGGATTTTGGGTACAACGAACAGGTGTCATCGTGTAATCTCCGGTTATGCATATATTGCATCCGATACACTCCCGAATATCGTCGAGTCGTCCTTCCTCTATTTTCTTGGGTAAGAAAGGATCAGCAATGGAAGGACGCGCAGCGCCGATCATATCGAGTACACCTCGCTTAATCTGCGAAACCATCGTGTCCGGTGATGTAAAGCGACCGACACCCACTACCGGTTTAGTGGTTACTTGCTTGACTCTTTGAATGTATGGTTCCTGAAACCCTTCCGGCTGAAATCGGGAAGTTGCGGAATCGTTGTCCCAGTCACTGACATTTACATCCCATAAGTCCGGTAATTCAGCCAGCATACTAACCACTTCAATACCTTCTTCATCGCACTGCAACCCATCTTCACCCATCATTTCGTCCATCATCCAGCGAACAGCGATCGCACAACGATCACCCACCGCTTCCTTGGCATCAATGATCAGTTCTTTGAGAAATCTGGCACGATTTTCCAATGAACCGCCGTATTCATCAGTTCGATGATTAAATCGCTTTGACAGGAATTGAGCTGGCAAAGTGAGCATATGTGCTGCATAAACATAAACGATGTCAAAACCGATAGCCTTGGCTCTCAGTGCAGCCCTGCGGTATATCGCTCGCATTTCACGAATATCACGCAGAGTCAGTTCCCGCGCAGACACTGGATCATAGCCAGGGTTCGGTCCTTCTGATGCGGCAATTGGAATGGTGCGAGAAAAGTGATTCGGTGCCATACGACCACTGTGTGCGAGCTCAATTGCAGCCAGTGAATTGTGAGCATGTACAGCTTCCACCATCAGGGAGTGCTGTTCGATGTCGTTATCATCCCACAGACGCTGTTCGATATATGGTGAAATATCGGAGGTATGGTGAATATCACATTCCTCGGTTGATACGACAGCCCAGCCACCCTCAGCCTTCATCCCGCGCATTGCAGCCGCAGTTTGGGGTCGTGCATAACCCATACCGGCGCAATGCGGCACCTGGTAGAAACGATTTCTAGCAACAACCGGTCCGATTTGAACCGGTTCAAAGAGAATGTCGTAGCGAGAGTCGCGCATCGCCTTCAGAGGCTTCTTACACCACAGACGTTCTTCACTGGCTGGTCAGCAGCATGCTTAACCGTTCCAAATACCCTCTCGAACAAGATCGTCCATGGTTGCTTCAATGCCCTTGCGCAGAATACTGACGACTTCGTCTACATCATCGCGGCTCAGAATGAGCGGGGGCGATAAAACGTTGAGGTGGGCAATTGGACGAACAATCAATCCAAATTTCTGGCAGTGAGCAGCAATTCGATCGCCAATCACAACTTCATCATCGAACAGTTCTTTGGTGCTTACATCTTTCACGTTTTCAACGCACATCATGAAGCACTTGCCGCGTACATCACCGACAATTGGCAGATCACGCAGCGTATTCAATTGCTCTTCAAAATATGGGCCAACCTCGCGAACGTGTTCACAAATGCCTTCGCGCTCAATAATCTCAATATTCTTTAGAGCGGCTCTACAGCAGACTGGATGTCCAGAATAGGTAAATCCATGGGTAAACAGCGAACCATCTTCTGCAGGCTGACTGATCACCTCATAGATTTCATCTGACAGCATGGTTGCCGAGAGCGGCAGATAACCTGACGATATACCTTTTGCCGCTGTAATGATGTCAGGTTTGATTCCGAATACTGGTTCAGAACTCAGCATATGACCAATCCGACCAAATCCGGTTACCACTTCATCCGAAATATATAAAACGCGATACTTTTGACAGACTTCCAGTGTACGACGATGATAGCCTTCGGGTGGCACAATCA
>CAZYSR010000519.1:0-2388 GCA_964649525.1 uncultured Gammaproteobacteria bacterium | reverse complement strand
CAACTCGACGCTAGCCACTGTGTGGAAGCAAAATGGACCAATTACTTGACTGGGGTACTCAGCTTGCGCAACTAGCGCTTGATTCTGTTTCGAAATTCATCGATTTTCTGCCACAGATTCTGGGTGTTCTGGTAACACTGCTAATTGGTTGGATTCTCGCCCGCATCAGCAAATCACTGGTCCTTCGACTCATAGGCGTGCTCAACCGAGTTCGCCTGCGCATCAAATTTGCAGGCACACCAGTCCTGCCAAATATCAGTGAACCGGTTGCAGTAGTTGTATCAAGGATAGTCTACTGGGCCATTATTCTGGTATTTATCGCGCTGTCAACGCAGTTGCTCGGACTTGGAATGTTCGCCGATTGGCTTGGTCGGCTGGTGAGCCACCTGCCGAATATCCTTTCGGGCGTTCTCATCATTTGGGCGGGTGTTGTCTTTAGCGGACTGATTGGTCAGGCAATCAGTTCTACGGCAGTCAATTTACCTGAGTCACAGCGCGCTGCCTTGTCCCGGGTGGCACAGTTGTTCGTGCTTATTTTGCTCATCTTGATTGGCGTCGATCAGATTGGTGTAAACGTTCGGGTTGTGCTTACGATAATGGCGGTTACCATTGGCGCAGCACTCGGTGGGCTCGCCATTGCTTTCAGTCTTGGTGCTCGGCAGCTGGTGAGCAATTTGATTGGAGTTCGATATCTGAACTCCGACTATCGTATCGGGCAGCGTATCCGAATTGGTCAGCATGAAGGTACTATTCTTCAAATTACATCAGTTTCCGTAATACTGGATACAGAAGAAGGTCGTGTGACAATACCAGCGCAAATGTTTTCCGACCAGCCCAGCGTTTTGGTCTCCAGGGAGCCAGGAAATGTCTGAGGGGTTGAAGCTCGCTGAATATTTTGTCCGACAGTACAACGCAGCGGCAGTCAGCGCCATGCAGGAGATGCAGGCAGATGCGGCTGGCGAGTTAATTGATGCAATTGATGATTCATTGAGCGTTTTGACACTACGCTCCATGCTACCTCGCACGGCCGCTAAGTGTATAGAAACCATCTCAAAAGCTTCTGCGACGAAGTACATCAGTAGCCTGAAACCCAAAGAGGCAGCAGCAATTCTGCGATATACGACAGACGAGGTGCGAGATGCACTGCTGGCAAAGCTGCCTCGTCGACAGGCGATTCGAGTTTCAATGCTGCTCCGCTACCAAAGTTCTTTGGTTGGCGCCTGGATGGAAACTGCTTCTGTTACATTTTGCGGCGATACTCGAATCGGCGATGCAAAAGGACAGGTGATTGATGAAGCTTATGTTTATAGTCAAATTTATGTTGTAGATGATCTAAATGAATTGATTGGTGCGGTTTCAATGGTCGAATTGCTACAACAAAAAAGTGAAGAGCAGTCCATTTCCTCAATAGTGAATACACCGATTGAGCCAATTTTTGCATCGTCGACGCTAAGACAAGCCGTGGAATCGCCGCTATGGAAAAATAGTGATGTCTTACCAGTCATTGATCACGACCGAAAGCTGATTGGAATCGTTCGTTTCATCGACTTGTGGGGTGCGCTGGAGGAACCATCATCAACTACAGAACGTGCTGTTCAATCACATTATGAGGTGTTGGGTGTGGCAGAAATTTACTGTCTTCGACTTGCGGATGTAATGGTAGCAGCGCTCTCTGCGAATCGCAGAGTAACTTAACGTTTGCGTAAAATCGGGAGGTTCGGCGATGACCGAGCATATTGAACTTCAGAGGGCAGAATCGATTCTAATCACCCGATTTTGCCAGGAGGCACCACAAAGTGCCGCAAGCCGCCTTGAAACACTTTCGGTCGAGGATGCCATCGAAATCCTGGAACAAGTACCCCAGGAGATCGCGCTTGAAGTTTGGTCTGCATTGAGTCCAAACATGTCGGCGGATATGGTTGAACTGCTGAACGATTCTGATGCTCTAGAGATATTGAAGGGTATTGATCCAGGCAGGGCTGCATCGATTCTCACCATAATTGATTCTGATAGGAGTGAGGTTTTGATGGCTGGTATGGAGCCATCACTTTCTCGCGAAATTCGCGAGTTGATGGTCTATCCAATTGACACAGCCGGTGCATTAATGGACACTCGCATCTTGCTTTTTCAAGGCAATATGACAGCGGATGAAGCACTACAGATATTGCGTGCCCGCAGATTGAAGCGTAAGGTAGCTGAATTGCGAATTGTAGATGATGAGCAGCGATTTCGGTCGATTGTAAAGCTTGATTCACTTGCGCTAGCCAACCCTGATCAGACTCTGGATGAACTCTCTGATCGAATTGTCGTTGTTGTAGATCCAAATGCATCACGGGAAGAAATTATCGAAAAACTGGAAAGCTATGGTCTGGATGAATTAACCGTAGT
>CAZYSR010000518.1:0-16366 GCA_964649525.1 uncultured Gammaproteobacteria bacterium | reverse complement strand
CTGACCGGAATCGCCCTTGGTTTCTCAAGCCAACTGTCAATGATTCTGATTCTGTGTCTGGTGGGTCTTTATGCGATCCTGTCGATCGCTGATTCCGCATCAATTTCATCGGCCGTCATTGCTTCAGCAGATGCCAGAGTTCGAGGCACAACCATGGCTGTACACACTCTGATTGGTTTTGTCGGTGCATTCATCGGTCCCATCATTTTTGGTGTGGTACTGGACCTGGCTGGCGGGGGTCATAATCCAGTCGCTTGGGGAGCGGCATTTGTCACACTTGGTGTTATTGTTATGATTGGCCCACTGGCAATGTTGAAAATGTCGAATCGCGAACCAGTTTGAAGTGCACAGTAATAATTTTCACAGAACAATGCGCGAATAACAGAACATTTAGACAAAATTTCAGTCTGTTCTACTAGCCACCTATTTTCTGGAAATCCAAGATGAAAAAGAAAAACGATCTCAGACTCTTGCACCCTACTCACATTCTGTCGTTGTTCCTGGCTTTCGCAATGTTCTGGATTGCGATACCCACCCTTGAAGCACAGAGCTCTCCTAGATTCAAGGACTGGCCAGATACGGACTTCGATAACAGTGTCATCGACCTCTCCGAAATTCGATCAGGCGGTCCTCCGAAAGATGGCATTCCATCAATTGATCATCCGGAATTTGTATCAGTTGAGTCTGCTATGAAATGGCTGAATCTTAGAGAGCCCGTCATTGTTTTGGATATTTTGGGTGAGGCCAAAGCTTATCCTTTACAGATTCTTATCTGGCATGAGATCGTCAATGACATGCTAAACGACCGATTCGTCGCTGTGACATTCTGCCCGCTTTGCAATGCATCCATCGTGTTTGACCGAAATCGTGATGGTGAAATTCTTGACTTCGGCACAACCGGAAATCTGCGTAAAAGTGATCTGGTAATGTATGACCGGCAGACTGAGTCCTGGTGGCAGCAAATAACAGGCAGTGGAATCGTTGGGCACTATGCAGGTGTTGATTTGGATTTACTGCCATCTCAAATCACATCCTTTGAACAGTTCGCCCTGGCCTATCCTGAAGGTCAGGTTCTGTCCAGGGACACAGGCTTCAGAAGAAACTATGGAGACAACCCATACCGCGGCTACGATGACATTAACAACGTTCCTTTTTTACTTAGCGACCCTGCCGATCCGCGTCTGCCCGCTATGGAAAGAGTCGTCAATGTATCAGTCAATGGTAGACATCGGGTTTATCCGTTTTCCGTCTTTGATGAAGAGCCGGTCATTAACGACAAGTTTAACGGGGTTTCAATTGTAATTTTCAGTATGGATGATGCAGCCTCTGCACTCGATGAACGCAGTATTGCAGACTCACGAATCATCCCTTCTGCCACCGTCTTTAGACGTCAGTTAGATGATCTTCTGCTGGATTTTGAAATTCGGGACGACGGGAATTTTTATGACGTGCAGACTGGGTCGCAATGGAATCTTTTCGGTCAGGCTGTCGCCGGGCCGCTGCACGGCAAGGAATTAGTCGATGTCACCAATGGTGTGCACTTTGCATTTGCCTGGCTGGCATTTCACCCAGAGTCGGAAATCTATAGTAGCCTGTGAATATCATCAGTCAACGATCTGAATATTTCAAGGCAATCACAAGATCCACTCAGTAGACACAAAGAGTTCAAGTACCGTTTGACGTCAGCTTCTGCGGCTCCGCTGGAGTTGAACTGAACTTTCAGGAAATTCGACAAGCAAGTCTCAGCCACAAGTGGGGCTTGCGATTCTGTCAGTTTAACGCACCTGTAATAAGTCGTACAATGTGCGTTTTCGCGTAGTCCTCGCACCACATCATACCGTACGAAATAAGAACCGCTATTTTGGTCATTTCCAAACACGAAATCTGGCCGATCATTCGTCTTGCAGCACCCGTGCTACTAGCCCGCGCAGGCGCAATACTAATCATCACCGTTGATGTTGCAATGTGTGGCTATGCAGGCACCAAGGAAATTGCATTCTATGGACTTGCAAACGGGCTTCATGTATCGCTGATTCTCATTGGAATTGGATCGGTACTACCTGTTGCAATACTGACAGCAAGTTATGAGGGGAATGGAAATTTTACAAATTGCGGTGCGATATGGCGTGTCGGAATGGTGCACGCGCTTGCTATCGGAATTTCGCTCGGAATTCTCATGCTTTATGGCGAGTACTTTTTCCGTCTGGTCGGTCAAAGTGAAGAGTTATCAGTCGGAGCCGGACGCGTACTGGCAATGCATGGCCTGGGGCTGGCTGGACTTCTTTGCTTCATCACGACCTCTTTGCTGCTTGAAGGTTTACAGAGACCGATTCCTGCAATGGTTGTCACATTGGGATCCAACGTTCTGAACCTTTATCTCAACTGGGTGTTCATTTTTGGTAATCATGGTGCACCAGCAATGGGTGCGGAAGGCGCTGCACTCGCGACCAGTATTGTTCGGTGGATTGGCTTTCTGATCCTATTGGTTTATGTGTTTTTCGCTGTTGATAGAATTCGCTACGGCATTGTAGGGAAGCTGCGCCAGTTTCGGGAATTTTCGAAGAATCTTCGCCAACTTGGCTATCCAACAGCACTTGGCCATGGTATGGAATCCGCATCATTTCTGGTTATGACACTGTTTGCCGGATATATGGGGGTACTTGAAACTGCAGCCTGGACAATTGGGATGAACCTTATTACCATTGCTTTTATGATCGGATTGGGCTTTTCGATGGCTGCCAGTGTTCGCGTGGCTAATTTTCTGGGTCAGCGTAGCCCACAAAAAGCAGCTTTATCCGGTTGGACCGCTCTGATTCTAGGTGCGATTGCTCTGAGTTTGATTGCAACCTTATTTTTTGCTGCACCTGAATTCCTGTCCCGGCTATACAGCCAGGACCCGGAGGTTTTGACAATTGCCATTCCAATGATCATCGCTGCGGCATTCATTTTGGTTCTAGATGGTCTTCAGGCGGTCTTTGTTGGTGTGCTGAGGGGATACCAGGACATGTGGTTCATTACGCGCACCTTGATTACCGCGTTTTGGGTAGTAATGATCCCATTGGCCTGGTTATTCGGAATTCACATGGGTGCTGGCCCAACCGGACTCATGTGGTCAGTGGGTGTGGCTTGCTTAGTTGCAATCTTTTTGATGGTCTATCGTTTTCGGCGCCTGATCGTGAAATCCTTACAGGCTCATGGACTCGCCCCCATCTAGACGACTGAACGGACTCAACCGTTTCTGCCTCCCCACATTTTCAGCCAATCCGGCATGGATTTCTTGCGGTTTTCGACTTTTGCGTAATTCCGCCTCTTGGGCCCGATGTAGAGCTGACGCGGGCGGCCGATTCTCTGACTCTCATCGCTGGTAAACATTTCCTTCCAGTGTGCAATCCAGCCCGTTGTTCGGGCAATGGCAAACAGCACTGTGAACATCTGTGTTGGAAAACCTATTGCTCGCAATATGATGCCGGAGTAAAAATCAACATTCGGATAGAGCTTTTTCTCAATGAAATACTCATCTTCCAACGCAATGCGCTCCAATTCCAGAGCGATTGGTAATACTGGATCTTTAATTCCCAATTCGTTCAGCACTTCGTGACATGTTTCTTTCATGACTTTGGCACGTGGGTCAAAGTTCTTGTAAACCCGGTGCCCGAAACCCATCAAACGAAAACTGTCATCCTTATCCTTTGCCCTGGCAATGAACTTAGGGATGTTTCGTTTATGGCCAATATCGCTCAACATGTTGAGCACTGCTTCGTTTGCTCCACCATGAGCCGGCCCCCACAGCGACGCAATACCTGAAGCAACACATGCAAATGGATTAGCACCGGACGAACCTGCTAGACGTACTGTCGAAGTTGAAGCATTTTGTTCATGATCGGCGTGTAGAATCAGAATTCGGTCGACTGCCTGTGCAAGAATGGGGTTGACTTCATAATCTTCTGTTGGTACTGCAAACATCATTCGTAGCAGGTTTTCCGCGTAGCTCAAATCATTCTTTGGATACATGAATGGCTGACCCAGCGAATACTTGAATGCAAAGGCACCAATGGTTGGCATTTTTGCAATGAGTCTGTGGGCGGCAATCATTCTCTGAAGTGGATCATGAATATCCGTATCTTCATGATAAAACGCTGATAAAGCGCCGACCACACCAACCATGACTGCCATCGGGTGAGCAGAGCGTTTGAAGCCGCGATAGAATGACGTCAATTGCTCATGCAGCATCGTATGCATCGTGATTGAATTTTCGAACTCGCGTTTTTCGATCGGGGCAGGCAATTCTCCGTGCAACAGCAGATAGCAGACATCCAGATATGAGGCTTTAGCCACCAGTTGTTCGATGGGATAGCCTCGATGGAGCAAAATTCCTTTTTCTCCATCGATAAATGTGATGCCTGACTGACAGGAACCCGTTGATGTAAATCCAGGATCATACGTAAACATACCCGTCTTGGCATACATTTTCGATATATCAATAAGACTCGGGCCTTCCGTGCCGTCAAGAATCGGAAATTCGTACGACTGACCAGTGCGATTATTAGTCATGGTTACGGAATTTTTGTCAACTGCCTTCGCGGGTAGAGTGACGACATTTTTTTGTTTTTGAGCCATAGATACACCAATATCGGTCAATCATTCTGCTTGATTAATTCGCGGACGAACTATTGTACTACGAGACTTTTCATTGAGTCTGCATCCCGCATTCCAGCGGTGCGGAATTTATCCGAACAGCAAGAATGAAAGGCCCTTTTAAACTCAAAAATTGCAATATCAATCAATTTTTGATATTCTTACTCTAGCCTGGATCATTATTGTTCTGCCTAACTCATTATTGATTGGTGGAGAATATTGATATGAAAGGAATTAAAACTAGCTTACTGCTTTTTGTAGCAGTTCTATTCTTCTCCCCTCCGGCGAGTTTAGCAGAAGGTGATGTTGGTCTTATTGACCTTATGGGCAACTTTCAAACCTTTACTCACAAGGCAGGACTTTCAATTAGAGCTGGAAATCCAGAGTTAGCTGATTTCTATATGAACGAAATTGAGGAAAATCTTGAATTGACCGGGGAAATCGAAGAATATGACGGTCATCCAGTGGGTGGCGCTTGGTATGTTAACACCAGCGGTAGAGAATGTTGGATCTCATCTCGATGAAGGTAACATGGAAGGAGCGTTGGACGCCTACAACAAAATGATCAATGCATGTAATGCTTGTCACTTGGCAACTGAACACGGTTTCATCAAGATTGCCGACCGCAGTACGGAGAATCCATTCTTGCAGGTATTTGAATAATCCTCAATTTGACGACTCTTTGAATAATGGATTTCAAAGCAATCGCTTGAATCTTAAAAGGAGTTGAAATTTCTATAAGAAAGCCGTTTTCCTCTGGCAGCGAAAACGGCTTTCACATTCTGAATAGGAATATACACAGCTAGCTAGCTGTAATAGATATAGCGGCCGCTGGTTAGTCAGGTGTAACGCATGCTTCTCAATACACGATTGACCTGTCTAGTTGGATTAAAACTGCTCTATCTCTGTTTGGGAAACCATTTGGCTAACCGAAAAGTCATTTATCACTACTTTATGGACGGAGGTGTTTGATGAATAAAAAAGATCTGTTAGGCAATGACAGTCATGACATTCCAAAAGAATTGGGGATTCCGGCTGAGTTTGGGCGTTTGGTAAAGATATTAATGCTTGCAATAGCATTTTGGCTCAGTTTCTTTGGCATATCTTCCACCCTTTCGGCTGACGACGAAGGATTCGTGAATGTATACTCCGCGCGAAAGGAAGCATTGATTCAGCCATTACTGGATCAGTTCCGCGACAGTACTGGAATCGAGTACAACCTGGTAACCGGTAAGGCCGATGAGTTGTTGAAAAGACTTCAACTGGAAGGTTCTGCAACTCCTGCCGATGTCCTTGTAACATCTGATGCTGGACGACTGCATCGCGCAAAGGAAGCCGGAATACTTCAACCGATCAACAGCGACAGGGTCAATCTTGCTATACCTGATAATCTGCGCGATTCAGACGGGTACTGGGTAGGCTTGTCTCTGCGGGCACGAACAATCATCTACGCAAGGGACAGAGTTGATGCCGAAGAGCTTTCTAATTATGAAGCTTTGGCCGATTCCAAGTGGAAAGGGCAGATATGTGTGCGTTCTTCCAGCAATATCTACAATCAATCTCTTGTGGCTTCCATGTTAGAGAGTATTGGTCCTGAGAGTACAGAATCATGGGCTCGAGGATTAGTAAAAAATTTCGCCCGACCTCCAGCAGGAGGCGATACTGACCAAATTCGAGCGGTTGCTGCCGGTGAGTGCAACGTGGCCATCGCCAACACGTATTACTATGGGCGTCTCGTAGCCAGCACCCGCGAAGAGGACAGGGAAGTGGTTGAAAAACTCGAACTGTTCTGGCCAAATCAACAAGATGGTGACCGTGGTGTGCATGTCAACGTGAGTGGCGCTGGCATTACCGCGAACACGAAACGACGCGACAATGCTGTTCGGCTTATTGAATTTTTTGTTTCACCAGAATCGCAGGCCTGGTATGCTGAGGTGAATCATGAGTATCCAGTAGTCGCCGATGTGCCGGTTTCCGAAACGTTAAAATCTTTCGGCGACTTCAAATCGGATACTCTGAATCTGACAAAATTGGGTGTCAACAACCGCAAAGCGGTGGAACTGATGGACCGGGCTGGCTGGCGCTGAACATAGCCCTGTGATTGAAATAGGGTATTGGTTGTCGAGCCAATCTTGAAAGTCTGTGTGCGCTAGCTGTCATTGGAACGTCATTAGCGTCACTCAAATCATTGCAGATCGATGAAGACATTCCGCAGGCTATCTCTCTCAAGATACTTGGAAGCATCTGCTCCACTTGTAGCTCTTTTGGTTGCATCGCCCATTGTGATCATTTTAGCTTCCGTTTTTGCAGAGCAGAGCACTCAGGTTTGGGACCATCTGAGGGAAACTGTACTAATCGATTACATCTTCAATTCCATCGTTCTGATGCTCGGAGTCGGAATACTGACTCTGGTGCTGGGAATTCCAGCCGCTTGGTTCACTGCTGTTTGTGAATTTCCAGGTCGCAGGGTGTTTGTCTGGGTGCTGTTGCTGCCTCTTGCATTTCCTGCGTACATCATTGCCTACACTTATACAGGACTTCTTGAGTTCGCCGGACCGTTGCAGACGCTTTTGCGCGAAACCATGGGATGGAAATACGGTGACTACTGGTTCCCTCCCATTCGATCGATCGGTGGTGCCATCGCAATGCTTGGCTTGGTACTGTATCCCTACGTCTACCTGCTCACGCGCACAGCATTTCTGGAGCGCTCAACGAGAACAATCGAAGTCAGCCGTACATTAGGCAGCAACGTTAGGAAAAGTTTTTTTCGACTTTCCATACCACTGGCCCGTCCTGCGATTGTCGCAGGAGTTTCGTTGGCCCTGATGGAGACATTGGCAGACTATGGAACTGTACAGTATTTCGGCGTAAGTACCTTTACGACAGGTATATTTCGCACGTTCTACGGATTTGACGATTTGACGGCTGCATCACAACTTTCCGCCATGTTGCTGATCTTTGTCGTCTTGCTGATATATTTGGAACGCTACAATCGACGAAAATCCCGCTATGATGCAGGTGTAAAGGCGATGCATGAACATCGAATTCAGTTATCTGGATGGCAAGTGGTATGGGGTTGGATCATATGCCTGTTACCGGTGTTGCTCGGATTTATCATCCCTGCCTTAATACTCCTGAAGTGGACATTTTTTGATGCCCAGTGGGATGGGGGATCATTTCTGAAATTGGTGTGGAATTCATTTTACCTGGCGTTTCTCGCCGCCTTGATCGCGGTTGCGCTGGCCTTGATACTGGGCTACGCAAAGCGTAGCGCGAGAACTCGCCCAGTGGGATTGTCTGTAGACATTGCGGGTCTGGGTTACGCAATTCCGGGTGCCATTATCGCAGTCGGTGTAATCATACCACTTGCATGGCTAGATCATCGTTTCATCGAACTCGTGCGGTATGTTTCTGGAGCGGATGTTGGTCTGCTTCTGTCTGGCACTATATTTGCACTTCTATTTGCGTACACCGTTAGGTTTCTAGCCGTTTCACTCGGAGCGGTGAATTCTGGCTTGGAAAAGATCAAGCCAAACTTGGATTACGCAGCACGTTCCCTGGGATCGCGACCGACGAAAGTATTACGAACAGTTCACGTACCTCTGTTAAAAAGTACTGTTTTTACGGCTTTGCTAATCGTGTTCGTCGATGTCCTAAAGGAGCTACCGGCGACTTTGATTCTACGTCCTTTCAATTTCAATACCCTAGCCGTACGGGCATATGAACTCGCTTCCGATGAACGACTGGCAGATGCAGCGATACCATCAGTATTGATTGTCCTGGTCGGGATTGGTCCGGTCATACTTTTGAGCCGAACAATTTCCAAAGGCTATTCCACCGTTGAGTAGTCTATGAACCCGGTTACATCCTAATACTTAATCCCATGTTGATTGTAGACAGTCTTTCTCTAGCTTACGGTGGTAGCACTGTCGTAAAAGCGGCTACGTTTTCCTTGGAAGTCGGTGAAATCGGGTGCCTTTTGGGACCAAGCGGATGCGGAAAATCCACACTCCTTCGAGGAATTGCAGGATTCGAACATCCAGTTGGGGGTGCGGTGTCAATGGACGGCGTCATTTTGTCGGAACCTTCATTGCTTGTCGAACCCGAAAATCGCAACATTGGAATGGCATTTCAAGATTTTGCTCTATTTCCGCATCTGAATGTAGAACGAAATATCACATACGGTTTAAACAAATTGAGCAAAACGATCCAACGCCAACGCGTCGATGAATTGCTGAATTTGTTTGGTTTGCCCGGTTACAATAACCGAATGCCGCACTCGCTATCTGGCGGTGAACAGCAGCGGATAGCTTTGGCGCGGGCGATTGCACCTAAGCCAAAATTGTTGTTGATGGATGAAGCGTTCTCCAACCTCGATGTCGAGCTTCGATTGTCAATTGTGCCCGAAGTGAGGGATATTTTAAAACAGGAAAGCATTAGCGCAATTTTAGTGACACATGATCAGCGCGAAGCATTTGCCATGGCAGACTGGTTGGGAGTCATGGAAGATGGGCGCATTCTTCAGTGGGCCGACCCACGTTTACTATACCACCGTCCTGCCACCAGGTTTGTTGCACAGTTTGTTGGAGAAGGTGAGTTGATTGAAGCGATTGCAACTAGCGACACAAAACTGAAATCTTCTCTTGGTACTCACGATGTGCATCAGAATCACAATATTGATGTGGGAAACAGTGTAGAAATTCTGATTCGACCTGACGACATTTACTTTGACGAAGTTAACATGAGTGAGCTTGTGGGTGAAATTGTTCAGATTTCGTTTCATGGGTCACACCACCAATACCGGGTTCAACTGAAAAGTGATCAGCAGGTATTTTGTTTGGCAGCCTCCTATCATAGACACGAGGTTGGTGAACGAATCGGGCTTGTACCAAAATTGGAGACTCTTGTTGTGTTCAATGATGATGGATCAAGTACAGTTTATGATTCAACACTTGACACCTTCCTAAAATCGCTTGCATTCAATCCGTTTGTTTAATTTCTATCAGAAAGAATTAGCCAGCATATGGAATCGGGCACTACACAAAATCGCCAATCTGAACGAACTTCAGCGAATAGCAGCCAGATTGGTACTAAATCACGGTTTTTGCCGGATACTATGCCCTAGTTCCCGATATTGTGTTTCCGACAGGAAAGTTAAGGACTAAGCGGCGGACAATTATTTTGACGGGAGAGTTGGTTGCGTTTCGATTTTCCTGATTGGATGAAGTTGGGTAATACCAATTTGATTTCTTTTTTTGGTCGGAGGACTCAGGCCTCAGTCATCGACTTGACCGTAATGAGTGGAAACGATGACTGAACCAGCAAATTCTGACAGTAACGGACCGACTTTCATCGAGCAGTCGAGCGATCCGATGGTCGAGCGCTATGCCAGTGTTCGCCGCGTCGTGCTAGTCGGGGCAGTTGCCGATCTGATTTTGGCAGTTGGAAAGATCGGCGGCGGTATAGCCGCGCATTCCCAATCGCTAGTCGCCGACGGTGTACACTCGTTATCAGACCTTGTCACGGACGTACTGGTGCTGATTGCGGCAAAGTTTGCGCACGGCAAGCCGGATGCAGGACACCCCTACGGTCACGAACGCATCGAGACAGTTGCAACCGTTGCGCTCGGTATCGTGTTGATTTTGATCGGTGCAGGAATCGCGTTTGATTCGTTCTCGAGACTCTTCAACCCAGTAACACTTCAGACACCCGCGTGGTGGGCCATGGCTGTCGCGGCCGTTTCAGTTGCATTCAAAGAAGGACTTTATCACTACACTGTTCGTGCTGCACGTAGGAACCGCTCGAAGCTTCTTGAGGCAAATGCTTGGCATGCACGTAGCGACGCGGCCAGTTCGCTCGTCGTCATAGTCGGGGTTGGAGGTACGCTCCTCGGACTTGTTTATCTGGATGCAATTGCTGCAGTAGTGGTTTCCTGGATGATTGGAAGAATTGGTTATCGCTTGGCTCGCCAGGGTGTGGAGGAGTTGATTGACGCTGGGCTCAAGCCGGAAAAAGTCAAGTTAATCCGCACAGCGTTAATGGAGGTTGACGGGGTAAGTGACGTGCATATGCTACGAACACGTCAGATGGGTCCGAAATCGCTTGTCGACGTGCACATCCTAATCGATGACCCCAAGCTCAGCGTCTCAGAAGGGCACCAGATTAGCGAAACGGCACGGGCCAAACTCATACATCAATTTGAAGATATTGAAGACGTGACAGTCCACATCGACCCTGAGGACGATGAGAAGTTAGTGTTGGGACACGAACTTGGACTTCGCCGCGAAATCGAGGCCAGATTGAGAGCAGATTGGTCTGATATCCCGGAGGCCCAAGAAATCCGCCGCATTACGTTGCATTACCTCAATGGTAAAATTCAGGTCGAGATTGAACTACCACTCAATGTCGTACTCGGACGTGAAGACCTAGAATCAGTTCAACATCGCTTCGAACGAGCGATAGAGACGAACCCCGACGTGAACGAGGTGCGAGTTCTGTATAGCTGACATACCAAATGAATCACTTTGCCAATTTTCGAGGCCGGTAATATTCTTACCAGAACTCCAGACAGGGGGTTTTCACCTGAGGGTGTGATGAGAGGGAGATAGATTTTAGCCACTTCATTGATGACCCCCGCTGAGAATAACGGCTAAAGTCTTAATCGACTATACACACACTTCATAAGTTTCTACGATAGCTAGCGTTGTCGAAGATCAGATCGACAAGAGTCGCATTGGCCTACTGCTTTGGCTCATTCTAAAGAGGTGAATGAAATATTCACATGATCATTAGCGATTAGATTTCGGTTGCTTTGCTTAAATTTGCACGTGAAAGTGATCCAATTCAATTGAGTGTATCGAGAGTAACTAAAAATTAAAGATTTGAATCTCAATTTAGCGAAATGTTAGCCGATCGCTGAATACCGGGAACCTCCGCCAGATGCGGAAAGAAGGACAGGAGTGTCCGATAAGTTCAGATACTTGAGCATGGAGGGTTGAACTTGCCGATGTCGACTGCACAGCGGATCCCGAGGTCCACTAAGTTGCTAGGCGTAAAAATCCAGCCTCGACTTTGGGAACGAATCCGCTGGAGAATTTTGCTGTTAGTGCTGTTTATGAACAACGAGCCGCTGATAATTTGACGCAGAATCACCTAGACCTATAGCCTTGCGACAGAAGGCAGATTCATTGAATCGTATATTTTTCCAGCTGAATATGGAACTGTACGGAACAGTGAGCAAGTGAACTATCAGATCGTAATCTTGATACCCGCTAGACTTATTTTTTGAATCCAGTGTTGCTTATTGGGCAACATATAAATCAGAATACAAGTTATTATCCTTAATATTTCAGTATAGTTTCCATTAAACGATATATATGTTGACTATTAGGAAACATTGTTTTATAATCATCACAGTGATAAACATATCATCTATATGTCGAAATCGAACGATGTCAAAACCAGTCAGATTCGCAATATTTATCTATGACGAAGTTGAGCCAATTGATATTGGCGCAACGTTCGGCGTGTTGTCGATGGCAAAAAGAGTATCGCCTTCCATCGAGATGTTTTTGGTTGCGGAGAATACTGGATCCGTTCATTTGACCAACGGGTTGATTGTACAAGCGCATTTCGGAATCGATAATTGTCCTGAGGCGGACGTTCTGATTGTAACGGGAGGCGCAGGCTGGAAGAACCAGACTGCAAATTCAAAGGTGCTTGAATTCATTCGCGCTTGTGCAACCCGTATGACAGTCGCGTCAGTTTGCACAGGTAGCATGTTACTGGCGGCAGCTGGAACTCTTGACGGGTTGACCGCGACCACAAAGAGTGAAGTTTTTGGAGACGAGCATTCACCTCTTCTTGTGATGGAGGAATCTTTCTCCGATATCAACGCCGTTTCCGCCAGACTGGTTGATACAGGTCGGGTTATTACCGGCGGTGGAGTCAGCTTGGCGATCGATGTCACACTGCATTTGATCGAGAAAATGTGCGATAAAGCAATTGCAGAGGAAACAGCCCGAATAATTGAATATTCAACTGCAGCGCAAGCGAACGAACAACGCCTGCAAACTGTGATTTGTTAGCATGAGCAGCGTTATCTCTCAAATCAGTGTCAAACTCAAGCAATTCCGCATTGAGCGCAGTTTGTCTTTGACGGAGCTGGCTGCCGCAACGGGATTCACAAAAAGCTATCTGTCAAAAATCGAAAACGCCGGGAAAGTTCCCCCTATTGGTACATTAGCCCGCATATCTGCCGCACTCGACGTACCGCTTTCGGATTTCTTTTCAGATCCGAGTACCAACTGTCAACCGGAACAGAAAAAAGTTGCAGTAGTCTTGGCCAACGAACGGCCATCGATTGTTCGCGGTGGAACAACATTTGGATACGATTACGAAAGCTTGGCTGGTGGGTTTGCAAATGGCTGGATGACCCCCTTCGTGTTTACCTTTCCCGAGAACATTAGCGAGGATGTGTATTTTGAACACGAGGGCCAGGAATTCTTGTTCATTCTCAGTGGACGGGTGAATTTCACAGTCGGAGACCAGGAATGGGTGCTCGGAGCCGGAGACAGCATTTACTTTGATGCATCTCTACCGCATCGCGGGTACGCACTTGGTAAAGAGGCCAAAGCACTGGTGATTTCCTGTGAAGTTGATCCGGCACTGAATTCCGCAGTATCAAAATGATCGTTCGACGAGCAATAGATCACCAGGAAAAATTGCATAGACAACAAAGATAACATGAAGAGCTGAATAGTTACGGGTCAGTTTGCTAAGGAAGTTGAAGATCAATTTCGAATTGCTTCTTTGAAACTCGAAAACGATCTGTTTGGGCGGATTCAGCAGCATAAATAGCACAAATCTCAACTTAGACTTTTAACCTAAAACAAGGAGGTCAACAATGGCTGAAGCAATCAAAAGGACACACTTTAATGAGCGACTGAAAGGGAAATTGGAACCGACTCCCAATGGGTCCGTTTATGTTGATCCGAAACAAATGGAATGGGTTCCATCACAGTTTGAAAACATTGCAATGAAAGTGCTCCATCGTGACGATGAAGAGGGCTCGATGACAGTTCTCTTGAAATGGGAGCCAGGTGCAACGCTTCCATTTCACAAGCACCCTGAGATCGAACAAAGCTACGTGATTGAAGGGTCGTTCTACGACCATGACGGAATTTGTCGGGCGGGGGAGTTTGTCTACAGGCACCCGGGATCAATGCATGAAACCAAATCTGACGAGGGATGTATTCTTCTTGCAATTTATCGAAAGCCCAACATATTCTTCAACTCCGCAGGATTTCAAGCGAAAGCTTGACTCGGGCACTTATGGCATACGTTGTTACCGAAGCGTGCATACGGTGCAAGTTCGCCGAATGCATTGAGGTCTGTCCACAAGGCGCATTTCACGAAGGCATCAATTTTGTTGTTATTGACCCTGACACGTGCGCGAACTGTGCGCTGTGTGAGATGGTATGCCCTGTTAATGCAATTTTCGCCGACTATGCTCTGCCGAAAGGGCAAGAAAAATTTAGAGACCTGAATCTCAATTTAGCGAAACATTGGCCGATCGCGGAATACCGGGAACCTCCGCCAGATGCGGAAGAATGGACAGGAGTGTCCGACAAGTTCAGATACTTGATCATGGAGGGTTGAACTTGCCGATGCCGACTTCGCAGCGACTAGAACCGAAGTCTCCTGTGTAACAACCCGAGATCATGACCCCCACGGCGTGGGCTCTGCTGTCGCCTATGTGGTGTTCTTCGAGATTCTCTCTAGTGCCGGTAGCAGCAACGCAAGCAACGCAATGCTCGTCACTCTGCTGATACCGGTGACGGCGCTGCTACTGAGTAACTTGTTCCTTGACGAACCAATCCTCATATACGAACTCACCTGTGCGGCAACAATCGGCTTGGGCTGTTGTTTATTGATGGCCGGATATCTCGCAGGGCGATGCGAATTTTATCCGAGCGCCTGACGGTCTCTGGAAAGCGCTAACATACAGATAAATTCGAAAACCCTCGGACGAAAATGCCTCTTTTAACGCGCCAACTGTGCATTAGCAGAAAACAACTATCAGAAATTGTAAACTGCCGCGCTGGAATCTCACCTGTGATGGCGATTTGCCTTCAAAATGCATTTGGCGGTGGAGCAGAAACTTGGTATAGGTTGCAAGCGGGTCACGGTTTGGCTCATAATTCTCTTTAGTCATTTTCAACAGGGAATCATCAGCGAACGTGGATACACACTTTTTTCTGCAACGAATCAATTCTTTCACCTTTCAGATTCAATGAGTTTGAACCTGAAAGAAGAGTTCATTGAAACGGCAAACCTAAGGCTTGCTGCACTGATTTCCGATAACCGTGACGATCCACCGGTGATCGCGTTGCACGGTTGGCTCGACAACGCAGCGAGCTTTACTCCGCTAGCGAAATTCTTATCCGGCATTCGACTGATTGCGATCGATTTTCCAGGACACGGCAAATCGGGGCACCGTACTGGTGCCAATGCCTATCATTTTGTAGACTATGCTGCTGACATCATTCTGGCGGCAGACACATTGGAACTCGGACAGTTCACTTTACTGGGTCACTCATTAGGAGCTGGGGTGGCAGCGATGATCGCTGCCACTGTACCCGAAAGAATTGAGCGTCTTGCCATGATCGAAGGGTTTATGCCGGTTACAGCACCGCCAGAGAATATTTCTGACCAACTTAGACGTCACATCACCGGCACAAGTAAATCAGCATCGGCTCCTAGAATTTATGCGACCATTGAAGAGGCTGCGGTCGCCCGAAAACGGGTGGGTGATCTATCGAGTTATGCTGCGTCACTTATCGTAACGCGCAACATAATTGAAACACCGGATGGCTATGTCTGGCGAACTGACCGACGACTCACCATGCCATCGCCAGTCTACCTCACGGAAGATCACGTCCGAGCTTATCTTAGTAAGATCGAGTGCGACTCCTTGCTGATTCAATCAAACAACGGAATTTTTAAGCAGTGGCCAAATTTTGTTGGACGGGAATCATACTTGCCGACTGCAAGAGTCATTGATATTGAAGGGGGCCATCACTGTCACATGGATAATCCTGAAAGTGTAGTCAAACATTTGTCTCCTTTCCTCAATCGTACATAATTTTCGAATGCGGAGAACTCAGATAAGTGCCTAAGCGAAATTCGCGCTAAAGGCTGTCAATTTTGAATTCAGTAGGAAGAGGTAGGTGAAAGCATTGTTCAATCGCATTGGTAGGAGTCGCTTCAGGAAACTGGGGATCGTCGTCTTTCTCTTTTTTCTGATCAAGGGCCTACTGTGGTTAATCGTTCCAGCGGCGGTCATTTGGTTTGGATTTTTTGCTGAATCTACTTAATTTCCCTTTGGATTAGAACCACTCAATCGCTAACAATAACCCCCTACCGCAACTCACTTGAATTCGGACTAAGGGTGTCCATATATAATTCAAATACCGAATCAACCTAAGCTCTAGTTCGAATTTGAGGTTATGGCAGCAAAAAAGAAAAAGATGTATCGCGTCGTTTTTCACAACCAGTCGAAAGTGTATGAACTGTATGCCCGGCAGGTGTTACAGAGCGATATGTATGCCTTTATTGAGATTGCAGACCTCGTCTTTGGTGAACAATCACAACTAGTTGTCAATCCTGGAGAAGAACAACTCAAGAGTCAGTTTGGTGGGGTCAGCCGAACGTTCATTCCCATACATTC
>CAZYSR010000517.1:0-15304 GCA_964649525.1 uncultured Gammaproteobacteria bacterium | reverse complement strand
GTTGTAACGATTTGTCGAATTGGCATCCTTCCACCCATACCAGATTGCAAAAAACAGAGCGGTTTATCACGAACCACTAACAGTCGGAAGCAGCAGTCCAAGTGATTTCTTGTATAGAGAGAATTATATATTTCTGAGTTGATTCCTCAATGACACGCAGTCCGATCAAGGTCAATTGAGTCTTACCCGTTCGACACTATTGACGCGTTTGTTTCTCTCTATGTTCTCTGCGATTGCATTGAGGTGCTCAAGGTTCCTGACCTGAATATCACATATCACCATTGCATCGTTTTCCGATGTCGATGTATTACAACTTGCGATATCTGCATCATGGCTTGAGATACTGCTGGTAATGCTGGCTAGTACCCCCGTTACGTTCTGACAGTTGACCCGAAGCGTAACACGGTACTCACCCTTTGGCTCATCTGCCCAATTGAGCTTTTGCCAGAATTCGGGGGCGAGCTTGGAGTGTCGTACGTTCAAACAGTTCTGGGTGTGGACCACGATTCCGCGTCCTACGTTGAATGCGCCTACGATCGGCTCACCGGGAACCGGAGAACAACACTTGGCGTACTGTACACCTAGCCCTTCTGTGCCCTGAATTGAGATCACCTCAGACGCCTTTGAATTGGAATTGAGAAATGTAGATGGAAATAACTGACCAATGACTGCAGCAGCGAATCGTTCACCAGTAGCTATCTCTGAAAGGATATCGTTCCATGATTCGGCACCAAATCGCGCTGCCAACTCATTTTTCATTTCATTGGTAACTTGATTTTGCTTGATTTTGAACTTCTTCAACTTCACCTTGAATAGCCGTTCCCCCATCTTGACGAGGTCTTTGGATGACATATCCTTCAGTGCGCGGCGAATCGCGTACCTGGCATCACCCGTTGCTGCGAACTCCAGCCACGCTGGATCTGGGCGGCTAAAACGACTTTTATGAATTTCGACCATGTCACCGTTATTCAAAACGGTATGCAGTGGTACCGGATGATTATGAATTTTTGCTGATGTTGTACCGTTGCCCACAGCTGTATGGATGGAATAGGCAAAATCAATTACTGTTGCACCTTTCTTCAGTTGCTTTATGTCACCTTTCGGTGTGAAAACATAAACATAGTCTGAAAACAGTTTCAGATTAAGATTTTCAAGATAATCTTCCGGGGACTTGTGCTCTTCCAGTGAATGAATGACCTCTTGAAACCATTTGATACCAGGCAATTTGGTATCTTCCTCAACGGTTGGGGCGCCTTTATAGGCAAGGTGGGATGCGACACCGGATTCTGCAATCCTGTGCATCCCCTCAGTGCGGATTTGAAACTCAATAGCCCGCCCGAAAATTCCATGTACCGTCGTGTGTAGCGACTGGTAGCCATTGATTTTGGGAATGGCGATATAGTCGTTGAACTCACTGGTTACAGGCTTGAATAGCTTGTGAATCAGTCCTAAAACTCGATAGCAGTCATCTTCCGTCTTGACGATGATCCGAAAGGCAAATACGTCTGACACGTTCCTGAGTGAATTGCCTTTTTTCCGCATTTTTTCGTAGATTGCTCGAATTTCCTTGACGCGCCCGGTCACTTCGCCTTCAATTTGCCTCTTGTCTAACTGTTGTTGAATAGTGGAAATGTGATTGGAAACAGCCTGCTCAACAGAGGTATTCTTAAACCCTTTCTTGATTGCATCATTGATGACTTTATAGCGCTTCGGATTCAGCGCTCTAAAGCACAGTCTGTCCATTTCGCGCCGCCAACTGCCAATCCCGAGCAAATGAGCGATTGGGATGTAAATATTCTCGGTTTCTTTTACGATGCGTTCAACCTTTTCCCGACGGTGAACAGTCACCGACTGCAGGTTATGCATCCGATCTGCCACTTTAATCAAAATAACCCTGACGTCGCTTGCAGCGGCGAAAAACAGGCGACGAAGATTTTCGACTTGGGCGTGCTCAGGTGACTCAAAGCCTAATCGGTCCAGCTTGCTGACACTAACAACTAGCCCGGCAATTTCTCCACCGAATTCCTGCGCCAGTTCTTCCTTGGTGATTTTTGTATCTTCCAGCGTGTCGTGAAGCAGTGCAGCAATGATGGTACTGCTGTCGAGTCTTTTTTCAGCGAGAAGCGCCGCGACACTGAGGGGGTGGTTGATGTACTTTTGACCTTCTAAGCGGCGTTGACCATCGTGTGCAGCCGCACTAACTGCGTAGGCCTTTTTTATTTGTTCAATGTGGGGCTCGCTGAGATACTCTCTCAGCATTTTTACGAGCTTACGAAACTGAGCTTCTTCTCGCTCAGGAATTCCTATTGCACTTCGAAGCGCTGCGAAGCTATTCCAGGACGTTCTGCTCAGAGTGCTCGCTATCAGGGTCCGTCTCGTCTGCTGCTTGTTCGTCGCTCGACTCGGGTTCAACTTCTGCCTCCGCGTTCACCTCTTCGGACGCCTCCATCTCCATAAACGCTTCCACTGCTTCTACTGTTTCATCAGATTCCTCAGTCTCGTCTGATTCTTCAGACGCGTCCCCGGCAGCAATTTCCTCCAACGGAGGTAACTCAAACGGGTTAGTCACGATTGGCGTGTCATCTTCGTCTAGAATTGCAGCGGTTACCAAGCCTTCGGCTATTTCACGCAAAGCGATCACGGTATTCTTGTCATTGTCCCGGTCAACCATGGGCTCGGCTCCACCGGCCAATTGTCGAGCTCTTTTCGTTGCAATCAGAACCAACTGAAAGCGATTCTCGACTTTTTCCAGACAATCTTCTACTGTAATTCTTGCCATATTTACCTCAGAAATTGAAACAGCTTGCGTGAAATTGATGGGGCGATACGCAAATTTGGATGTGTGCTAAATTATAACTAGACTACGGATACTAGAACATCTATTAAATCGTATCGATTTGTACGTATTTCAAGTGAAATCAACAGCAAAAGAATCAAATTTAGTCAAAGTCAATGTGTGGGATTTATTTGTCCGAATCTTTCACTGGCTGCTTGCGGTACTCATCGTAGTCATGCTGGTGAGTGCAAATTTCGGGTACTTCGACATCCACATCACGACAGGAAAAACTATTGTTATTCTTGTGATCGCCAGGCTGATTTGGGGAATCGTGGGAAGTTCCAATGCCCAGTTCACCGCCCTGGTCTTCAAACCTAATGCGTACATCAATTACATTAAGACACTACCCCAAAGAAAGCCTGGATACAGTCTCGCACACAGCCCAATTGGTTCACTAGCTGTTATTGCGATTCTGGGTTTTCTGGTATTTCAGCTGACAACAGGGTTGTTTGCAGCTGATGTAGATGGATTAGTCGAAGGGCCGTTTGCTTACTATATCAGCTACGAACTTAGCCGAACCGCGAGTGATTTGCACCTACAGAATGTCGATTGGCTTATTTCGATCATTGTGCTGCACATTGCGGCGAACCTGTTCTATTATTTTTACAAGCACGACAATCTGATCAAGCCGATGTTCACCGGCAGTCGATCAGTGCCGAAAGACAAGTCCCAAGATCCGCCGCGAATTGCCTCACCATGGCGAGGGTTAATTGTGACGGCAATTGTCGCGGCGATTATGATCTGGATTTATGTGCAGTATGGATAAACTTAATTATTCTTTCGGTTGTCGAAATTGAGAATGACAACCTTTACAACCGTCTCCACCTAAGCTCTTGACTGCTTGGCCGATAGCACCTTTGTCACCGGAATCAAACGCGGCTTCAACGGCCTTGGCGGGCTCGACAAGCCCTTCTGCTGCAGCTACAAAATCAGACCATTCTTCCCAGATGTTTGATTTCGCTTCACTTTCCAAATTTTGTTCCAAACCGGTGTCTTTGGGGAACAGACCGGGAATTTCACCCGCTCTTGCGGCTATTTCAGCGGCCATGCCACCTAATTCCAATGGCTCACCCTCGCCTCGTTTCAGGTAATTGGAAAATGCTCTCATACTGCCACCCATGCCTTTCATAAAATCTGATCGGGCGGCGTACACAGCTTCTGCTTCCTCAGCCGAAGCGACTGTTCCTGGCATCGAATCGGCCTGAAGCGTGGAAATTGAGAATACGGCTGGCATCAATAAACCAACAGCAAGGTATTTGAAAATACGCATGATGCGACCTCTTTCAATGATTGAATTAGTAAGATACATTCTATATTGAATTTAATAATTTTGTGCTTTGGGTCGCTGAAGTACCAAGTAACGAAGTTAAAGCTAATCTTCTTGTATGTCATCATTTTCGGAACGATATCAAAGCGAAATTGAAACGCTGCGCCAAAAAAGTCGCACCCGTAGGCTGATCCTAGGTGAGGGAATTGATTTCACCTCAAATGATTTTTTGGCGTTAAGTGAGTCAGATTCAATTCGTAATGCGCTAAGGGATGCACTTGACAGTGGTGTGCCACTGGGATCTGGAGGGTCTCGTCTCCTGCGGGGTAATCATGCAGCACACATCGAACTTGAAAAGAAGGCTGCCCATTTTTTTAACTGCGAAAAGTCCCTATTTTTCGCGAATGGATACAGTGCGAATTTTGCACTCCTCACTTCTCTTCCCAAACGACACGATCTGATCGTTTTTGACGCACTCTCGCACGCAAGCATTCGGGAAGGTATTTCCGCATCATTCGCCAAATCTGTCAAAGTTCCACACAACGATGTCGATGCAATAGAAAGAGCTCTATCCAAGTGGCATTCCACCCGCTCCCGAAACTCACTGGCATGGGTTGCCGTGGAAAGTCTCTACAGTATGGATGGCGATTTTGCACCGCTCGCCGAACTGATTGAAATAACTGAACGTTTCGATTCAATGCTGCTAGTTGACGAAGCACATGCCACCGGCGTCTGGGGCAGTTGCGGTCGCGGCCTGACGGAACCATACGAAAATCATCCCAATGTGATTGCAGTTCATACCTGTGGTAAAGCGCTGGGCGCGGCGGGTGCACTGGTGTGTACATCCGCTGCACTGATCAATTTCTTAATCAACAAATCTCGACCATTTATTTACTCCACGGCACCGCCTCCAATTAACGCGATCGCTGTTAGTGCAGCACTTGATCTGATTGATGCTGAGCCGGAACGACGAGACGAGCTTCACGAATTGATTGCACTTGCGAATCACCAGATGGAGAGCAAATTCGAAATGAAAGGTAGCGGGAGTCAAATCATCCCGTTCATTGTGGGTTCAGACAACCATGCAGTTCAAGTGGCAGAGGCCATGCAAAATGCAGGTTTTGATGTGAGAGCCATTCGCCCACCAACCGTTCCGGAAGGTACCGCACGCCTTAGAATCTCCATCACTTTAAATATTGAAAAAAGCGACGTACTTCGGTTTTTTGAGACTCTATATGAAGTAAAACACTCGCTAAACATCAGTTAATCGTTAATTCACCCCATGACATCCGACTCAAAGCAATCAACGCATGGTTTCCTGGTTACCGGTACCGATACAGGCATCGGTAAAACCGTCGTTTCAGCGATGTTAGTGCGTGCACTGAACGCTTCCTATTTCAAACCTGTTCAGGCCGGGCTGGACGAACCAACAGACACGGATGCTGTCAGAGATCTGTCCGCGATGCAGAATGATCGATTCTTTCCAGAGTGTTACCGTCTGAAGGAACCGGCCTCACCGCACCTGTCCGCCGCAATGGAAGGGATTGAGATTGACATCGATCGTTTGCAGTTGCCAAAATCCGAACATCCTCTGATTGTAGAAGGGGCGGGTGGCGTAATGGTGCCACTTACGAACTCGGTATTGTTCATTGAGGTGTTTGCCAAATGGCAGTTACCGGCGATTCTTTGTGCTCGAACCTCACTCGGAACAATCAACCACACCCTTCTCAGTCTCGCTGCACTTCGTGATTGGAATGTACCCATCCATGGTGTCATCTTTGTTGGCGACGCGCATGAAGAAAATGAATCCATCATCCCACGATATGGGAACGTCAAACACTTGGGTCGCGTACCCTTTTTGAATCCGCTTAATCAGAACTCTCTATCGAGAGCGTTTGAAAAAAATTTCAATCTGAACGATTTTCAGAGTGAAGTTTGAATTTGTGTCAAGCAACAACAATTTCAGCCGCTTGTTTAACTACTCGTCAAAATGGCTGCATGAATAGATTTACACGTCTCTACCAAATCGGGGTAGGTTCAAAATGAGCAGTACACACTCAAATTATCAAATTGAAAATGAAATCATCGAAAGTTTAATCTTTCCAGTCGCTCCAGAACGTAAGAATGAACTCCAGAGATTATTGATGAATAACAATATTCAATTTTGGCTAGATTCTGAAAAAGAAGGTGTAACTTTTTGCGAAAGGGAACCAATTGCACTTCAGTGAGAGTACATTAGCTGCAGTCTGGCTTCTTGGTTTTACAGCATGGAAAATCTTCTCCTACCATCGTATCGATTTTGTTTCAAATTTACGAGTTGGCCAAAAACTTAAATTTCTGTGGAATCAAAATGAAGATGAACGATATTTGGAGAATGAGGTTATTCGCGAACTTCACTTTATAGTCGAACGGATTCTTCGTGAAAAAAATTTTTCAACAACTAATTGGTCAGATAGTGTGCTGCCTCGACAAGTAAATAAAGTTGGGTTCAATTGTGAACAGCAAGCGAATTTCGACATTTTTATGATTGCAACCTCTTTTCTCATTCTGCATGAAGTAAAACACGTTATGTTCAATAATCAAGAAAGTGCCTGTCCCGAACGTCTCGATGAAGAGATTGCATGTGACACCTTTGCAAAAGAATTTCTACTAGACAAGATTTGTGATTTCGTGGAAACACGCATTGAATCCGAGAGAAATCTTCTACCAGAGCCAGTTGACGTGTGCTTAATTTACTGGGAACTTTACTCTCTTTAGTGCGCGCCTCTCCTACTACTTGAAAAATTGGTCGAATATACCGATAAATTACAAATTGACATTCGAATCTTTCCGTGAAACGAGTACATAACATTACCTTTGACAATATTGTCTACCATAATTGAGATTCGAGACGATGCATCTTCCCTAACAGGCTTTCAAATGTACCAAAAGAAAACAGTTTATCTGCAACATTTAGAGAGGTTTGATAGATTCATTGAGTTTACGAAATATTAAGTACAAAGAAGATTACAGGTCAGGTTACGATAATTTCGTTCAGGATTTCTTTGCGCCTTCATTACGTGAATCCAAATCATACTGGCGTGCTGTAGGGTACTTTTCGAGTTCCTCACTTGAAGCTTTTGGTGCTCCTCTTGGTGAATTCATTCGAAATGGCGGAAAAATTAGACTGGTAACTTCTGTCGAATTATCTGAGGCTGATATTCGGGCAATCGAAAATGGCGCCGAAAAACAGAATGTTTGTGCACAGCGTATAGAAGAAATCATCCAGAACGAATTTTCCGATAACGTAAGTAGCGGAGTTATTCGACTTGTAAGGCTACTTGAATTGGGGCGACTATCAATCCAAATAGCTGTACCGAAAGTGGGAACTGGCATTTATCACGAAAAAATCGGATTGTTTTATGATGGTGTTGATTTTGTCGCCTTTACTGGCTCTTCAAATGAGAGTCGTACAGCTTTTGAGAACAACCGAGAATGCTTTGATGTATTTACCTCTTGGAACAGCGAAAAGAGAGCAAATCGAAAAAAAATGCATTTCGAAATTTTATGGGATGGTACAGACCAAGGTGTGGATGTTTATAGCTTCCCGAAGGCAGCGGAAAAGAAGTTGCTGCGCATTTGTAGAGGAAGAGAGGTTAATGGCGCACCTCAAAAAGTTCAGTCAGACTACAAATGGCGCCATCAGGAAAAGGCTCTTAAAATATTCTTGAACGCAGAACGGGGCATCCTCAATTTAGCAACAGGCACCGGCAAAACACGCACGGCTATCAAAATTCTTTGCAAACTTTTCAATCGAAATCAGATAGACACAGCGATCGTTTGTACAGATGGCAATGATTTGCTTGATCAATGGTATAGTGAATTATTGGGCTCACGTAAGTATATTGATTCAGTTCCATTAATCTTTCGTCAGTACGGTAAATCAAGTGAATTACAGGACTTTGATTTGAACTCCCAAAAAGCTATTCTTGTTACATCACGTCATAGGATAGCAAATGCACTTTCCTCCCAAAGTCGACATCAGGCTCAAAGAACACTTTTAATTCATGATGAGGTTCATGGACTAGGAAGTGTCGGTAACCGCAAACGTTTGACTGGGCTTTCAGACGACGTACGTTTTCGGCTTGGACTGAGTGCTACACCTGAGCGGGTGTACGACCAAGATGGCAATATTTTCATTGAACAACATATAGGACCTGTACTGATGACCTTTGGGGTCAAGAAAGCGATCAAGCGAGGTATTCTATGTCCTTTCAACTATTTCTCCCTCCCCTTTGAACCAACAGACGATGACCGGGAACGTATAGCAAATATTTATAGCAAGCGAAAAGCTCTTGAATTAGCTGGAACTCCTATGTCAGATTCCGATATGTGGATTGAAATTTCACGAGTTTACAAAACATCAGAAGCAAAACTACCTATATTTACTGACTTTATCAGAAACCACAAAGACCTTTTGACACGCTGTATCATATTTGCGGAAACCACGGAATTTGGTAAGTCAGTACTCGAAATTGTGCACCAAATCAGAGACGATTTTCACACATACTTTTCGGGTGAAGACGCGGAAGTTTTGGATAGGTTTGCTAACGGCGATCTTGAATGTTTAGTTTCATGTCATCGTCTGTCAGAAGGTATTGATATCCACTCATTAAACACTGTAATTTTATTTTCTTCAGAGAAAGGGCGACTTGAAACAATTCAGCGTATCGGACGTTGTCTTAGAACCAATCCACTTGAACCTGAAAAGATTGCGAATGTTGTCGATTTCATACGGACAAATCGCAATGTCGATGAACCAACTCCAGACGAGGAGCGTCGGGATTGGTTACTTGAATTATCAAAGGTGCGCCTAAAGACTTAAAGCTATGGCAGTTGATCCAAAAATAAAACAAGCAATTGAAGAAGTTGTACACACAGCTGAACAATCTACGGGCCTCGCTATGCGGTTAACAAGATGGTTTGAAGCTATTGCAAATGGCGACGAGGATGTTAATAGCACACAGGATGCAGACCGGCGCCTGGATCTACTCTATAAAGATGTGCTGGTTAATATTGATG
The DNA here is from genome assembly GCA_964649525.1 of uncultured Gammaproteobacteria bacterium. Lineage (GTDB taxonomy): Bacteria > Pseudomonadota > Gammaproteobacteria > Arenicellales > JAJDZL01 > JAJDZL01. Next base: position 6,140 of record CAZYSR010000517.1, on the reverse strand, counting down.
ATTGATTTCAAATTTAACGAAGGGATGCCAAAATGACAATTTCGTTGCGCATTCTTGGATGGGAAGCTCAGGGCCTCCGTTGCCCTGACCACAAAATTGACTGTTGTAATTCGCAAGGTATGCCATTTCCAGTTACGCTAATACAAATGCCCAATGGAACAGGAAAGACGACAACACTTGAATTGCTGAGAACCGCTATTTCTGGGTCGGCGCAGGATTGGAACCAGGATACGATCAAAAAGTTTAGGAAAAGAAACTCAAAGACACTTGACGGATCATTTTCGTTGCGTTTATCACTCAACAATCAGCTCTTGACAATGAGCATGGATTTCGATTTCGAGTTTGGACGTGTAGATTACTATACAACTTGGGGTTCAGGTAAGAGACAAGTATTTGATCCTCCGAGAGAATTGCGCCAATTCATGAATCCAGAGTTCGTTAACTTTTATATTTTTGACGGAGAATATGCTGAAAATCTGATGAACCCAGACTATACAGACGCACAATTTGCAATCGAAAGCCTGTTCCAACTAAATTTACTCAAGCAAATGCAAACCAAAGTAGGCGATTACTGGGATGAACAAACGAAGAAAGTTACCGCAAAGAGCACCCATGGCCTTACACGTCGGAAAAATTTACTCGACGAGTGGAAAAAGCGTTTAGTTGTAGTTCAACATGAAAAATTCGAACTTGATAAACGTCTAAGGGAAACAAATGAGAATCTATCTGTGCAGGAAGATAAGTATAGAAAGGAGATTGAGAAAGAGCAAAAATTGGCCGAAGCGATTAATGCTGCTGAGACAGCAGTTGAGGATTTGAAAAAGAGCATTCAAGAAAAATCAGAGGATATTCTGGATGAAATGAGAGATCCAAATGCTCTGTCACCAAATTTTGCAAAAAACATTCTTGATCTAAAATCTGGACTTGATCGTGTCAAACTACCCGCAAATGCAGCGCGGGAATTTTTTCATGAAATTGCTAGTGAACTTGAATGCATATGTGGACGAACAATTGATAAAGACGTTAGTAAGGTTATAGAGCAACGGGCACAGCAGTATCTTGGTTCTGATGATGTAGCGCTACTAAATTCGATAAAGTCAACAATAGCAGATCGCGTTGGAGAATCAGAAAATCCGGCAGCACAAAAACTCTCGGATTCAATTGAATCTCTAACTGAACTTAGCGTGAAACTTCAAAACGCAAAAAATGATCGTGACGAACTTCATATTACTGCCGGGAAGTCTGACCCAGCAGTGAAGAAAGCTGATGAAGAAACCCAACAACTCAAGCGTGAACTAGAATCCCTCAGTATTAACTTGGAAAAATTTAACAATGAGGATAAGTATGTTAACTTGGACAACTTACACAAAGTGAATCTTAAAAAATTATTTTCTATTGAAACACTAAATGAAGGTATTGAGCAGCTTGAATTGCAGGTTTCCGAAGTAACTAACACACTAGAATTGCGGGCAAAGCGAGATGTACTAAAGGAAATAATTGAGAGAGTCCAAAAATCAGCGGGCGAGGCTATAACTGCGGAAATTTGCTCAGAAGCGAATCAAAGGATTCAGGAATTAATGCCTTATAACAATATTCGCATCAATAGAATTAACAAGTGTCTTGAATTACAAGGACAAGCTGGAAGTAGCGTGGGAGAAACACTATCAGTCGGTTATGCATTTTTGGCTACTCTATTCAAAAGAGCGGAGCGACACGAACTGCCGTTTGTAGTCGACAGTCCAGCGAATCCTATTGACCTTGAAATTCGTGCACAAATCGGTGAACTTATTCCTCATCTAACAGGTCAGTTTATCGCTTTTATGATTTCATCAGAGAGAGAGAGTTTTTTGGACAAAATGAGAGAAACTAAGAACGAATCAGACATTAAGTACATTACATTATTCAGAAAAAGTGCCGAAGAACTGGATGTAAAGGCAAAAGAAAATCCTAGATGTTTTGAAACCACTGACGGTCTTATGGTCACAGACAAACAGTATTTCGATAATTTTCAACTTGATTCAGAGGATAACTGATGTTTGCAATCAGAGACGATGCTCGCGATTGGTTTAAGGGTGTCAGAAGTGAACTTGATATGGACTTTGATGCTTACTACTTCTGCTTTATTGCTGGAATTACCGATATGACAAAAAAGACAGGTGTTCCTGCTAGTGAAACAGCAGATCTCAGTAGAGATTTTCCTGGTAAATACAGAGACCGCAAACACTTATTGATTGCATTGTTTTTAAGCCGTGAGTTGAATAATCTTGGTGTCACCATGGATGAAAAAAAACTCGTTCACGAAACTATTTCTGAACTGATTGAACCTAACTCAGTTTGCAGTCTTAGTGATGAAGGAATTCAGAGATTCAACGAATTTGCACATGGTGGCTATGATGTCATTTCGGAAAAATGGTTTGTAGATTACCGTCCAATAACACTGGAAAATTTTTTACGGCGGTTTTGGCACCAAGTGATTACAGCCACATCAAATTGATGTTCAGGGAACCGCACCCAATTGATAAAGTTTTCGCTGCTTATGCTTAGTTGAATTTTTGCTCTTTCTGTGGAAGTTATATGTAATACAATATAACTTCCAATTTTGAGTAAAAATGCTAAGTGAATAATTCTGGATATACATATACATTCCCCGCAGTCAGAGGGGTTCAAGCGGGAAAACCTTGCTATATCGCTATGTGCCCGGTACGAGTGATTCCAAAAATTTTCGTCTATGATGAAAAGGAAGTTCCTCCCGAACTAAGAGCACAGAGAACATTAAACAAGTCAAGAATTCCGGAAATTGCATCATATTTGATCAACAATGAATTTGACTATACTTTTTCCGCATTGACAGCCTCCATAAATGGAAAAGTTGAGTTTAAACCTCTAGACAACACTGGAACTGCTCAAAATTTGGGGACGCTGTCAATTCCGATGGATGCTCAAATCCTGATCAATGATGGTCAACACCGGCGGGCTGCGATTGAGTTAGCAATTAAGGAAAAACCTGAACTCGGATACGATAGTATTTCTGTCGTTTTCTTCATCGATGAAGGACTTACACGAAGTCAGCAAATGTTTGCAGATTTAAACAAACATGCTGTCAGACCGAGTTCATCAATTAGCACCCTATACGACTACAGAGACCCAATGTCCGCTTTAGCACGGCAGCTTGTTGAGGAAGTTTCAGTTTTTTCCAACATGACTGAAATGGAAAAATCAAGTATTTCTAACCGTAGTGTCAAATTGTTTACGCTGAGCAGTATCAAAAACGCTAGTAAAGCGTTATTAAATAAACGTAAACATGACATATTTGACGATGACGAATTTCTACGGGCTAGTGATTTTTGGAACGAAGTTGGGAACAATATGCCCGACTGGGGTAATGCGAAACGAAAGAAGCTGACTACGTCGGAACTTAGAGAAAAGTACATTCACGCCCATGGTGTATTTTTGCAAGCAATGGGGATAATCGGTGCAAGCATAATTGAAAATTACCCCAACAACTGGAAGAAGAAACTTCAAATTCTTTCTAAGATTGATTGGGCACGAACGAATAGAGAATGGGAAGGTCGAGCGATGATTCGGGGGCGGATTAGTAAAGCTAGAACGAACGTTACTCTAACTGGAAATCTCATAAAGAAGAAGCTTGGAATACCGCTAATTCAATCAGAGCAATTAATTGAGGAAGAATTTGAAAGAATCCGATCAAATTAACTATCTTTATAAATCACATCACTTAATGATTAGTGATCTTGAGCTTGCTGGACAGCCTCTATCCAGTCAAATCGAAAACATCCAATTGCTTTATCTGTCTGATAGGAGGCCATGGATAATTGGGTACAGCGGAGGAAAGGATTCTACTGTTGTTTTGTCGTTGATATATTCCGCAATTAACCTATTAGAGAAAGGGAAAAGGCATAAGGAAATTTATGTAGTGTCGTCAGATACTCTTGTTGAAACACCAGTAGTGGTTGACATGTTTCATAGAGTGGTTAACGCGATAAATGTTCAAGCCCCATTGAATGAAATTCCAATGTCTGCGCACACCGTCGTTCCGAACCAAGATCAAACATTTTGGGTTAATCTTCTAGGGAGAGGTTATCCAGCACCAACATCAAAATTTAGATGGTGCACCGAAAGAATGAAAATTAATCCAATAAGTCAATTTATTCACGAGAAAGTGGGCTTGCACGGCGAAGTAATTATATGTCTGGGTTCACGCCGTCAGGAAAGTGCTTCACGAGCACAGGTAATTGCAAAACATAGAATCGAAAACAGCCCACTAGGTCGACATGCAACCTTACCAAATGCGTATACTTACATGCCGATAGAAAATTGGGACACAGACGACGTATGGCAATACCTTATGTCAGCGCCGTGTCCATGGGGAGGCGACAACCAAGAACTATTCGACTTGTATAAAGGTTCTAATCAAGGTGAATGTCCCGTAGTAATTGACAGTAGTACACCATCGTGCGGTAACACTCGATTTGGTTGTTGGACGTGTACCTTGGTTTCAGAGGACAAGGCAATTAATGGGTTGATTGAATCCGGAGAGCGTTGGATGCGTCCCCTTCTTCAGTTCCGAGATGAACTTTACCAAACCACTTTGACTGAAAACTCTCGTAAGTACAGAAATTATAAGCGCAGAACTGGCAAAGTATTTTTTATGGAGACTGATGTTCGAAATGGCTCGAACCAGGAAATCAAGCATGTACCTGGACCTTACCTGTTGAAATATCGAAAGAAATGGCTGAGGAATCTTCTGGAAATAGAAAAGCAGTTGGCAGATGACGGGCATCCGATTCAACTGATTAGTCAACCTGAATTACATTTAATTAGGCAAGAGTGGCGAAGAGACCCTAACGAACCAGACTGGGAGGATTCACTCCCAAAAATTTATAAACAAATTTACGTAGATTCATCGGTGGATTGGGATGTAAGCGATACAGTTCTGTTTAGCGGTTCGGACGCTCATGTTTTGAGAGAACTAAGTGAGAAACGTCATGTATCAACGTCAATGTTAATGAAGTTAATTGAAGTTGAGCAATTAATGAATGGTTTAAGTCGACGGACAGGAATTTTGAAGCGCCTGGGTTCAGTTTTATCGAAGGATTGGGAGAGTCTAGATGAGGTTACAGAAAGACATTTATCACAAAATCAACACGATTTGTACTCAGAGAAACTAGCAGAGTTAGAAGAACAGTACGAAGCATTGAGTTAGAGTGATATTAGAAAATCTAACTTTAACTGATTTCAAGGTTTTTCGAGGTCGACATTCCTTTGAATTGTCTCCAAGAAAGAAGTCAGAACGCTCCCTACCCATCATTCTATTCGGTGGATTGAATGGTACTGGTAAGTCCACGATTCTTGCTGCTATAAAACTCGCGTTGTACGGCAAACACTTCTTGGGATTTGGTGCGTCAAAGAAACAATACTATGCCTACTTGAAAGATTCAATTCACAAGCCCAGAAATTCCTCTTTTCGACCTTCAAGTGCTACTATAGACCTTTCATTTACTTATTCCCACATGGGTGTACTGTCGCACTACAAGGTTAGACGCAAGTGGAATGTTATTGGGAGTAAAGTATCTGAATCTTTGCATATCTACCAAAATAATGACTTGGTCTCTAACTTAAGTTATGAGCAGTGTCAGAGTTTTCTTAACGAGTTGATCCCCATTGGTGTATCTAATCTCTTCTTTTTCGATGGTGAAAAGATACAGGAACTAGCGAATGATGGCTCTGGTACAACTCTCGCAGACTCGGTAAGAAAATTGCATGGTTTAGACATTATTGAACGTTTGAATGCTGACCTTCTTGTTTTGCTTCGCAATCATAATTTCAAAAGAACGCCTGCTGAAGTGAGGGAAGAAATCCAACAATTGGAAAAACAACTGATTTCACAGGAAGCCAAATGCGAAGAAGAAAAAGTAGTCTACGAGCAGTTAAGAATCGAGTATTTTCATCTTAGTTCAGAATTGGATAGAAAGAATAGTGAAATCAACCTCAAAGGTGGAGCCTGGGCAACTAACCGAGAAAGCGAAATTAAAAAATGCACTGAATTAGTTGCTGAAAGAAACACTACAGAAGAAAAAATTCGAAACCTGTTATCCGGGATTTACCCGATATCAATTGCT
>CAZYSR010000516.1:0-2413 GCA_964649525.1 uncultured Gammaproteobacteria bacterium | reverse complement strand
CGGTACAGTACGTGAGGCATTGCAACATCCTCAAACAGGTCATTGTCCCAGCCAGTGTTTGAACTTTCGTCAACTCTGAAGCTTCGCAGGAAGGTATAAACCCAGTCTGGGCTTCGAGACCGTGCAATCAAACTCAGGTCCGGCGGTGCTGTACCAAACCACCGCTTTGCATCTTCCTCCGACATATTGACATCCATCACATCGCCGGGTTTTTGAGAAGGCTGCAGAAAATTGCTGCGTAACACATCGTCGCTTATGCCAAGATCTTCAGCCATGCGGTTATAGCGCATGTATTTGATGCCATGGCACGATAGGCAATAACTAGCGAAAGTCGCGGCACCCTTTTGCAGGGATGCTCTGTCACTCAGATTGATGTGCACTGAATCCAAATTTTCGTCACCGCCGCCCGCAGCATAACTGCCGCCAGCGACTGCCAGAAGTAAAACGGCAAATACTAATCTAATCATCATTTCATCGTCACCCGATCAGGCACCGGCTTCACGGGATCGAGCCGCGTATAGATCGGCATCAACAAAAAGAACGCAAAGTAGAGAAAGTAGCCTATCTGCGCCCAAATCAAATTCGAAAACAGAAATAGATCGATGGAATCTGGATTTTTTGTTCCCAAATATCCAAGCAGCACAAATGCGATCGCGAACACCGTCAGTGCTGATTTAAACATCCAACCCCGATAACGAATTGATTTAACCGGTGATCGGTCAAGCCACGGCAATAGAAAAAAGAGAAATATCGCAAGTCCCATGGATATCACACCCCATAGTTTGGCATCAACACCAAACAAAGGATACGTTACCGCTCGTAAAATTGAGTAGTACGGTGTGAGATACCAAAGTGGAATGATGTCCGGAGGTGTTTGCAGGGAATTCGCCGGCTCAAAATTAGCTCGTTCGAGAAACCAGCCGCCAACCTCTGGAACAATGAATGTAATTCCAAAAAATACGAAAAGAAAAACGCCAACTCCAAAAAGATCTTTCACCGTGTAGTAGGGGTGAAAAGGAATTCCATCTTTTGGTTTGCCGGATTCGTCCTTGTCATTTTTGATTTCAATTCCATCCGGATTATTCGATCCGGTCTTATGCAAGGCCACCAGGTGAATGAACACCAGACCACACAGCATCAAAGGAACCAGAATGACATGGAATGCGAAGAATCGGGTTAAGGTTGCATCTGATACAACGAAATCGCCGCGAATCCACTCAGCCAGGCCTTCACCGATAAATGGGATCGCGCCAAACAGCGAAATAATCACTTGGGCACCCCAGTAGGACATGTTCCCCCAGGGCAACAGGTATCCAAAAAACGATTCGGCCATCAGCGTGAGATAGATAACCATGCCGATAATCCAAAGCAGTTCTCGTGGTCGTTTGTAGGAACCATAGAGTAAACCACGGAACATGTGCAGGTAGATGACGACAAAGAACAAAGATGCGCCGGTTGAATGTAGGTAGCGCATCAACCAACCCCATGACACATCCCGCATTATGTGTTCGACAGAGTCAAACGCAAGTTCTGTATCGGGTTTGTAGTGCATGGTGAGAAAGATTCCGGTAATGATCTGTATCACCAGTACAAAAAGGGCGAGTGAACCGAAGAAATACCAAATATTGAAATTCTTCGGTGCGTAGTACTTCGAGAGGTGCTCTTCCCAGAATGAAATAATTGGATAGCGGTCATCAAACCACTTGAGAATTCTGTTCATTACGCCAAATCTTCCGAGTTAGTGTCTACACCAACTTCGACCAGATTTTCAGACAAAAATCGGTGGGGTGGGACTTCGAGATTCGTAGGTGCTGGAACATTCTTGTACACCCGACCGGCAAGGTCAAATTTAGAACCGTGGCACGGGCAGAAAAAACCGCCTTCCCATTCCGCATCAACTTCACCAGGACTAAGTTTTTCTAACGGCGAGCAACCAAGGTGAGTACAAAGCCCAACCAGAACCAATACTTCTGGATTAATAGATCGCGCTTCATTCTGTGCATAAGCAGGCTGTTGCTCTTCTTCTGAATTTGGGTCAGCAAGCTCTCCTGTAACTTTGGAGAGTGATTCCAGCATTTCAGGAGTCCGCCGAACCACCCATACCGGCTTACCACGCCATTCAAATTTCAGAAGTTTACCCGGCTCTAAGCCGCTGATATCTACCTGGACTGGTGCGCCCGCTGCACGTGCTTTAGCAGACGGTGTCATACTGGCTACAAAAGGAACCGCAGCTAGGACAGCACCCGCTGCACCGACACCGGAGGTCACGCCAGTCAAGAATTTCCGGCGATTTTTGTCGACTTGCTCGTCAACCATTCTTTTCCCTCTACTTGTCTTTTTTAATCAAAAATGCCCCAAATCTTGCGAGAATTAATTGGAGGGCGACATGCTGGCCGCATAGTGGGATTGGGGC
>CAZYSR010000515.1:0-2251 GCA_964649525.1 uncultured Gammaproteobacteria bacterium | reverse complement strand
GAATGCGCTCGATCTGATCATGCAGCCGTTGCTAATAAAAACCGCTTCTCAGAACGCTTGCGCGGGAATCGTACCCTATCAGTTTGGCGACAGGCTTACTGTGATTGAATTTAGCTAATTCGACTAATCCGCATGCTCCCCAAGGGTAACCTTACGGTAACATACGCATTGAGCTGAAAGGTTCCGCTTCGATTCCGTTCACTCCGGCGCACAAATTAAACTAACGAATGTTCCTGCCAAGTCAATCAGATTGAACTGTATTAGTCGCCCCTGAACAATCCATTTTCTGTCAATATATCATTGTTTATATTAATTATTACTGTCGTTTTACCTAGTTTGAATTTAAAAGAAACGGTATGATTCACCATCACTATCATGCAATTACAAAAGTAAATAATGAAGTCTCGCCTACCGCAATATTCAGATCGGAGCGAACTGTTCCGCAACCGCCTTGACAGCCAAACCAACCTGGACCATGAGCTGGCGCGACTGTCAGCTTCGGTCGACTGGAGCGCGTTCGATAAGCGTTTCGGCGCGTTGTATCATGCGGGTAAAGTTTGCCTTGGAAAACCCACCCAGCTGATAGTAGGTTTGCTGTCTTCGAAGCACGTCTACAAGCTACCCGATGAGCAGTTGGTCATCGGCTGGCTGGAAAATTCGTACTGGCAGTACTTCTGTGGCGAGAGTCATTTTCAGACCAAATAGCCAATTGATTTGAGATCCTTGACATGGTATCGCCAACGCGTCGGGAGAAAGGCTGTAAATGAATACAGCAGTAGAACTGTTTCTGAAAAATACAAAAAGTAATTCAGGTCAATTCACAGAGTTGTTCTAATGATTTCACATAGGAAAATTTTTGAACACCAATTTCGACTAGTGATGCAATTGTTACGGAAATTGACAAATCTACATCATTATCAAACATATATTGACGGATTAATATTTCGTAGATATCAAGATGTTCACCAAAAAGCAAATCGCGTGAAAACTCCTGTCCGCTCGTGTCTCCAACTTCAACATTGGCGAGTGTAAGTGCCTTGTCCTTTAATGCAATCATGATCGCAATTCTACACAGCACATTGTTATTTACTTTTGTAACGCGTTTTAAATTACGTAATTTGTCGGTTACAGATTTTGAAAGATAAATTCGTGTTGGAATTTTTATCTCATTAAATTTTATTGTTGATTCCAAAAGTAACCCTCCTCCGCAGTACTGCTATTGGAATCGCCATCATATGCAAGTTTGAATGCATGTGAAGTATGTTGGTAAATTTCCGAATACAAAGGCTTGTCTATCTCTGTGTCAGTAGAAAGTATCAACACTTGGTGGCTAGCGCTAGGGAAATACTTGCTAATCATTTCATGTCGATGGGAAGAATCAAGACGTCCAAGTGGAGTGTCAATAATTACAGGAAGTCTTCGTCTAGAAGTGTGTGCAAGAGCTGCCAATACTGAAATTGCATAGATTTGCTTTTCACCTGCAGATAGATCATTTTTATTGAATTCTTTCCCATCTTTGTCAACCATGTTCAATTGAAAAGAAATAGGGTTGATATTGACTTTCAAATGTCTATCTTCTTTATTCGTTAATTGAGAGAACATGCGTAAAAATTGTTGCTCAATTTCTTCAACTTTGATTTCAGTCAATTTAAGCGCAAAGTCTTTCAATGTTTCCCGTGCTTTTTGAGCATGAATAGCGACCCTACTGATATCTGAAATTTGTACAAGTTCCTGTGATAGTTTTTGTAATTTACGCGTAGCTTCCATTGCCTTTTTTAAATTTCTTTTCGCGTTTTCTTTGTGCATTGCCATTTCTACTCGCAAGTTTGAAAGAGCAACCTGCTTTTCATTTATTTCCTTAAAATCGTTTATGAGGGTTTCCGCATCTGGTGCTCTGACAATATTTCTCTGTGAAGATTCAATCTTCAGATTTAGAGAATTCAATTGACTAACCAAGGTATTCAATCTTTGCTTTTGTAGATGAAGCGGTTTGTTCAAATACGCTTCAACCTGTGCATAGTGTGAATCAGATAAATCGTGTACTACAGGAAGTGTTGCCGAAATCTCTGTCAATTTACTAATTTCAGAATCAATTGCTACAACTGCTGTATTACGAGCAGTGCCACACAATGAACTCTCTAATGAATTTTTTAAATTGTTTAAATGTTCGATTACATGACTTCTAACGAGAATCAATTGCTTAAAGTTCGATTCTTCCCTCAACTGGTGCAAGACTACCTTGGCATTGCCC
>CAZYSR010000514.1:0-2286 GCA_964649525.1 uncultured Gammaproteobacteria bacterium | reverse complement strand
GCATAAACCTGCGCACCGGTAATTTTACCCGGCACCGTAGCGCTCAATAGGTGTAGACAACTGTGTACGCGCATGTGCAGGTACCGACGTTCCCAGTTAATCTCTAGGTGAAGTTCCGTGCCGGCTTCTGGTAATTCGGCCACTTCATCAACGAAATGAAGGATTTCCCCCGTGTCACGTGCTCGGCGGGTATCCACAATTGCAAACTCTGCATCATTTTTGTAAAACGCAACGCCCGTATCCCCCGGCTGACCACCACCTAAAGGATAAAACACAGTCTGATCAACTGAAAACCACTTTTCTTCGGGATTGGACTCGACCACAACCGCGTCACAGGCTCTCACGTACGCGTCATTCTGAAAAATTTCTCTGGACATCGATTCAACCACTACTGGAAATCTAAAGAGACCGATTCAGAATCAGACCTGATGGCCAATTGAAACTTAGAAATTGATCTTGGAAAGTTTCGAGCATTGTCGAGCCCTGTGTCAGAATTCAATCAACCTGATCAAGTGCGTCATCAACACAACTCAATATCCAGTCAACTTCTTCTGCAGTAACGACCAAAGGCGGTACAATCCAAATCCCAAACTTGTCACTTGGCGTGTAAATGTTGTGTTGATCAAGAAGATATTTTGAAATGGATGCCACTAAATTTTCTTGATATTTTTCTGTTGCACGACGAACGGGTGTGTTGGCAGCCTCACCCGCAATATGGACTGTCCAGAACAGTCCCAAACCCTGTATATGTGATACAAAGCCATACTTTTTTATCAATTCATGCAGTCTTTTTTCTATTATCCGTCCCATAGATTCTGCATGTTCAAGTAGGTGATCCTCGAAAAGCACATCAATAGAAGCTAGCGCAGCGGCAGCCCCCAATGCATGTCCAGAATAACTCTGCCCATGTCCAAAGTAATTCTCGTCAAACGAATTTGCAATTTTGCTACTGAAGATGACCGCTGCCATTGGACAATAGGCACCAAGCGCTTTCCCCATGATGATCACATCTGGCTCAATACCGTAGTGCTCACAGGCAAACATCTTACCAGTGCGCCCCATGCCTGTCATGGTCTCATCAACAATCAGAAGCAGTTCCCATTTCGAGCACAAGTCCTGCAACTTTTCCAGATATCCGGTTGGCGGCAGCATAATGCCGTTGCTTCCGACGATCGGTTCAACGAGCACACCAACGACTGCGTTACTACCCCCTTCCTGTTCGATCAAGTAGTCAAGATAATGGAGGTTTTTGTCGACTTCGTCAGCACCAAAAGGTGAGTGTGGGCCACCCGCATCTGGCGCAAATATGAATCCTGGTGCAGTTAGTGGCTCGGTAAACCATCTTCTCGGATCACCACTGGCTGAAGTCGCAGCATTTGTAGCACCATGCCAGGACCGGTAGCGACTTATGATTTTGTAAGGATAGGGGTATTGTCGAGGGGCATCCGGAATGAAGTTTTTATCTTGAACGATCTGGTTGTACTTGTGAAGCCGTGCGCCGTGAATGGCTGCTTCAACTGCTGCTGCACCACTTTGGCAAAAATACACTTTCTTTTCTGAACTGCCAGGGGCCAGTTCTGACAGTCTTTGTGCGAGCTTCGCGGTTGATGGTGAGGCAAAATCATCGGTGACGTAAACGACACTTTCCATCTGTTGTTGCATCGCTTGTAACACCTTTGGGTGTCGGAATCCAATATTGATGCATTCATGCGCACTGCGAAGATCGAATATTTTTCGCCCATCCGTTGTGTATATCCAGCAACCCTCTGTACTTTTCACCTCGATGGGTTCATAGTTGTTTTGTTTGGCCCAACACTGCAGCATGTACTGGGCCTGTAGTTTTGCGTAGTCAGTTCTGCTCAAGGTAGAAGGTATGTTTTAGGTTGATGGTGTCTGCCAGCATCCACTCATCTGAGCGCTAAATTTACGAGCGACACGCGTTATGATTTGGGCCGCTCAGATCTGGGATCATACATCGGTCGCAGTGATGCCTTGACCGGAAAGCGTTCACAGGCAACTTCGATTTCGAACTGTCCGGAACTGATGAATTCTGGTGTCACACCGTCCTGGCAATTGACGTAGCCAAGCCCAATGCACGAACCAATTGTGTGACCAAACATTGCAGAGGTCGTCCGACCCACCAAGTCGCCATCCCGGAAAATGGGTTCTTCGTGATAGATCAGGGGCTGCGGGTCCTCAAAAGCAAATTGTACAAGCCTTCGCTGCAATGGCTTGCCGCGTTGAGGCTCGATGGCTTCTTTACCGATGAATCCGCCAGGTTTATCC
>CAZYSR010000513.1:0-2076 GCA_964649525.1 uncultured Gammaproteobacteria bacterium | reverse complement strand
CTGTATTCCTGTATCCATTGTCCTTTAAGGAAACATCATTGTGACGGACTCCCTGTCACAATGGTTCTAATTCTTTCTTCGGAACATTTAGACGGAGTAGATCTGAAATTGGGCATATCAATAGAATTGTAGCAACGCCGTATGCTTCTGTCAAGGGCTGATCTATTTCTGCGCGGTTTTCTGATTGACGGAGACGGCTGCGCCACTTACAATACCATCGAAAATTTTTCTTTCGCCGATTAACACAGAAAAGTCAGAGAAGCGATAACTCCTTGTAACGTCCTTGGGATGTTATTGCACACGGCGAGATTTTCGAGCATTCCGCGCTTTTTCGCGATTATATTTCCTAGTCCCTGGGTGTAACGAAGCAGTCTTGTGGTAGTTGCTTGGACCGGCTTCGTGCCACTCAGGATTTTACCATCAGTGCATCTTGACTTTAGACCAATTAAGGAGTTTTACTTGATGTTTAGGAAAGGATACGCTATTCCAATTTTTGTCTTATCGGTGATAATTACCTTAATTTTAGGCACTTTGACACCGGCTTTTTCCGAAAACGGAACAGAACCCCATGTAAATTTTACACTGCAGCTACTTCATGCAGCGGACATGGAAGGAGACATTGAAGCGCTTGAAAACGCCCCACGGTTCTCATCGGTACTGAATGCACTCAAAGTTGAGGTTGAGAATACGCTTATCATCGGAGCGGGCGATAGCTATATCCCCGGACCGTTTTTCGCAGCAGGCAATGACCAGAGTCTTCGCGAAGTTTTGGGGCGTGAAGGTTCAGGACGTGCGGATATCTTGATACTCAATGCGATGGGATTTATGGCGGCAGCACTTGGCAACCATGAATTTGATTCAGGCACTGGCACCCTTGGAGGGTTAATTCGGCATGATGGCAGAGGCTATGTCGGCACAGCATTCCCGTTCCTGAGTGCGAACTTGGATTTTAGCCTTGATAGCAACCTCGCGGATCTCGTTGTCGATGCCGGACGAGAAGCAAACACGATTCCAAACAGCATCAGCAAGAGTACGATTATCACAACACCTTCGGGCGAGAAGATTGGCGTTGTTGGCGTAACCACGCCACGCCTTGGCAGTATATCCAAATCAGAAGATGTCGGGATTGTACCTGAAGATCCAGATGATATTGCAGCACTGGCAGCAATCGTCCAAGAATCTATTGATGCGTTGACAGCGACAGGCGTGAACAAGGTAATCGTTGCGGGTCACCTTCAGCAAATTCGCATTGATGAGATGATGGCATCTCAGTTGCGTGATGTTGACATTATCATTGCAGGCGGTTCAAACACACTGCTCGCGGATGACACAGACCGACTCCGGGCAGGTGATGGCGCTGATCGACCTTATCCGATTCTGACGAGTTCCTTGACGAATGAACCGATTGCAATTGTTGGCACAGATGGTAGTTATAGGTATGTCGGTCGGTTAGTCGTCGGTTTTGACGAGGATGGTGTCCTGTTACCGAAATCAATAGACGCTCAAGTGAGTGGTGCATTCGCTGCAGACGAACAAGGTGTTGTGGATACCGGCAACGTCCCACCAACATCTCGTGTCGTTGAAATTACTGAAGCGATTCAGAATGTGGTTATCGCAAAGGATGGCAATATTTTTGGGCAAACGAGCGTCTATCTTAACGGAAACCGGGGATCGGTCCGCACAGAGGAAACGAATCTCGGTAACTTAACTGCTGATGCTAACCTTGATGCGGCACAACGGCTTGACCCAACAGTGATTGTCTCGCTGAAAAATGGTGGAGGTATCCGAGCGTCTATTGGTGTCACTGCCGGCGGAAGAACACTTCCACCGCCGGGGAATCCACTAGTCGGAAAATCAGCTGGTCAAATTTCGCAGATTGACATAGAAAATACGGTACGATTTAACAATGGTCTGAGTCTATTGACACTCACTGCATCACAGCTCCTTGAAGTTATCGAGCACGCTGTCGCTAGATCCGAACCGGGTTCGACTCCTGGTCAATTCCCGCAAGTTGCTGGGGTTGCTTTCAGTTTTGACATTTCGCAGCCGGCCGGTTCAAGGATCAGATCACTCGTG
>CAZYSR010000512.1:0-2498 GCA_964649525.1 uncultured Gammaproteobacteria bacterium | reverse complement strand
GTTGGTGGCCGTGCGCCAAATGCAACCGATGAACTGGTTTACCGGTTTGAATTTCCAGAACGTCCTGGAGCGTTGCTCGAATTTCTGGAAAAAATAGGACATTCTTGGAATATCAGCATGTTTCATTATCGAAACCATGGGACAGATTTCGGACGTGTACTATGTGGCATTCAGGTTCCACCAGAAGATATGCCGCAATTTCAACAGTTCTTGAAAGAACTTGGTTTCACTTATGTGAATGAGACAGAAAATCCTGTTTACAAAATGTTTCTAACTTAGAGTTAGTTTGAGGAGGTGGTAGATATGAAAGATTCTGAAGACGTGGAATTCATTGGGCTTTATTTTATTCCCGGTGAGGGAACTGTTGCGGCGCTTAAGGTACTGCAGGAAACCCAGCTCTTTGACAAGCAAGGCTTGGAATATCGAATCGTTGAGAAGAAAAAAGCAAGTACCGACACCAGTGTTGAAGAGTTGGCACTCGCCCAAGTCAAACAGAATGAAAGTCAAGCTAACGGATTTATCTAACCAGCCTTCAGCACTTGAACAATGGTTTGTGCCCTGCCATGGTCAACGGCTAGCAAACCACCAGCCCTAAACCCAAAAGAGGTCCATTTATGGTCGGCCTCTTTACTCGTGTCTAACGAACAATTTCTTATTTTTGAAAGATGTTTGGATGAGCATGAACTGACTCGGGCTAATCGTTATGCAATGGAAACTGCGCGTGTCCGCTTCATCTGCGCACGGGCAATTCTTAAGCATTTGCTCGCCATGTACACTGGAGATGAACCCACCTCAATTCGGTTTCGACTGGGACCTTTGGGCAAACCCTATCTGCCAACCAATTCCAGACCCCAACTCTACTTCAATTCAACTGATACACAAGACGAAGCTTTATTTGCATTTTGTCTCGATGCCGAGTTAGGTGTTGATATTGAGTACAAGACGCGAAAGGTGAATCACTCAATCATTGTGAATCGAAAATTCACCCCACAGGAAATTCAAAACTATCTCGCCCGAACGTCAGAACAGCGAAGAGGCTACTTCCTGTCCGTGTGGACGCGCAAGGAAGCTTACGGTAAGGCTATCGGAGTGGGTATAAAGTACCGATTAAACCAAGTCAATCTGGTTGATGCCGAAGATTCTGTTCGACATTCAGTTAGGGATGATTCAGGAACTGAATGGGAGATTGTCCAAACCGAACCGGCAGACGATATGATCGCTTCTGTTGTAACACAAGGTAGCGGTTGGCGATTCCGCTGCCACCGATTGGTGCTCGGCAATAGGTAGTCAACTCACGATTCCATTCGACAGGCAGTCGGTTGCCTAACTACCTGCCATATCATGAATAAAGTCCCACTCCATCTTTGATACCGGTGTAACTGACAGTCGATTGCCGCGCTGCAGTACGCGCATCTGAGACAGAGCGGGTTCGGCTCTGAGTTCACTGAGTGAAACTATCCTGGGAAACTTCTGGATTAGTTTGACATTAACCATAAGCCAGCGGGGATTATCCGGATCGCTTTTGGAGTCATAGTATTTTTCCGTGGGATCGAATGCAGTCGGGTCGGGATAGGCTTCCCTGACGACTTGAATGGTTCCGACGATTCCCGGTACTTTACATCGCGAATGGTAGAAAAATGCCAGATCGCCGACAGAGAACTCGTCGCGAAAGAAATTTCGGACTTGATAGTTGCGAATGCCGTCCCAGTAGTCAGTTTGGTTGGGTTCTGCAGCCAAGTGGTCAATCGAGTAAACATCCGGTTCACTTTTCATTAGCCAGTATTTCATTTTTCAATTCTCAAACTTATAAATTTGTTGGTCCGTAATTGCTCCACGAAGTGGAATATCCCAGGCGTTGCGGCCGATTGACTCAACATGCTGAAACTCGTGTGCAAGTCCTAGAACATAGGGTCTTTGCCAATTCCGGTTTAAGCGTAAATGTTTCAGCGAGCTGTCATAGAATCCACCACCCATGCCGACACGGTTTCCCTTATCATCGAAAGCAACCAGTGGCGCGAGAATCAGGTCGAGTTCATTCGAGAAAACCCAACCATATTTTGCGATATTGGGTTCCGGAATGCCGAAGCGATTCAATTTCATGTTCGTTAGCGTCGGGGTCCGCCCAAACAATAGACGGTTTTCTCCGCCGCGATAGAGGACCGGAAGGTAGCACTCTTTGTTCCGGTCAAGTGCTTTTTGAAGTGCAAGAGTCGGATCAATTTCCCCATCATTCGGAAGGTAGAAGGCAATCCTTCGACTTCGTTGGTAAAGCGGGTGTTTGATTACCTGATATAGCAAGCCGCGCGCGGCATTACGTTGCTGGGCGGATGTCAAGGCTCGGCGGGCCACCCGCATGTTTTTGCGGATTGTGGACTGGAAAGATGCCATTACAAGTGGATTGAAAGCTCAGATGCCGCCCGCACGTGCCGTATCAGCCCCCATAGCCTTGAACCGCCATGGTCAAGTGGGCAACTGGTGAGACAGCTTCAGGTGCTTTG
>CAZYSR010000511.1:0-3823 GCA_964649525.1 uncultured Gammaproteobacteria bacterium | reverse complement strand
CTATGCGTGGGTCTATATCAGTTGAAATTCATGAAAATCCCACAATACGCGTGTGTATCTGAGACTGTTGATGCGACTGCTGACCTTGGGAAGCCTTGGGCACGCGGGCTTGTCAATGCTGTTTTGCGAAAATACCTGAGTAGCGAGGATCAGCTTAATTCAAACGGATTGCCAGATGATAGCCGCTACTCTCATCCCCAGTGGATTATTGATCTCATCAAGCAGGAATGGCCGGAAAATTGGGAAGAAATCCTGTGCGCCAACAATTGTCGTCCGAAGATGACTCTGCGACTGAATGCGAATAAATCTGGTGTATCCGAGTATCTTGACCTACTGAAAGAAAACCATATTCTCGCAAGTGTCGATCAGACCTCTCCAGTTGCGCTTCAGCTTGAGAAGCGTATCGGTGTTGAGAATCTACCTGGATTTAATAAAGGTGTAGTATCGGTACAGAGTTCAGCCTCGCAGCTGGCCGCGCTGTCGATGGAACTGGCACCAGGCCAAAGGGTGCTGGACGCATGTTCTGCTCCAGGTGGCAAACTCGTTCACATGCTTGAAATAGAACCAGAATTAGAAGAAATTGTAGCAATCGATATTGATCAGGCGCGTACGGCTGAGATTGTAGATAATTTGAGCAGAGTGCAAAATGATGCTCAAGTCATAACAGCTGACGCTACGCGCCCAGACGAATGGTGGGATGGAAAACCATTTGATCGAATTCTGGTTGATGCTCCATGCTCAGCTCTCGGAGTAGTCAGCAAGCATCCGGATATCAAGCATCATCGGAAGCCTGCAGACATTGACAGGGTCGTCGATCAACAGCGCCACTTGCTTGAAGGGGTGTTGCCGCTCTTGAATCGAAATGGGAAACTTCTCTACACAACTTGTTCAATTCTGGCTCGTGAAAATGATGGTCAGATTGAAGCCGTTCTACGCAACCATCCAAACATTAGCATTGATCAATTGCCTCCGTCTCTTGGACACCAAACACGCTTCGGTCGACAGCGGCTGCAGGACAACGCTGGTGGAGATGGATTCTATTATGCGCGGTTGAAAAACCAATGAGTCGGGGAGGTCGATTGAAGGTGCGAAAGCGTTGTGTCGGTAAAATCACCCGGTTCATTTTCTTGTTTGCGCTCTGCGTGATGGCGTCACCCTCTTTCGGATTTACCATTATTTCTACTGAAGCCTTGCGTGATTCTGAATCATTGGTGACTGTCGTTGTGGATTCCCAGATTGAACTTTCGGAGGACGTGCTTGAAGCGTTTAAATCAAGTATTCCAATTACTATTCAGACAACGATTAAGATCTATCAGGTTCGAAATAATTTTTGGGACAAACTCATTCATGAATACGTCACCCGCGATGTACTCAGCTACAGAAGTCTGTACCGAGACTATCTACTCAAATCCGCCGATCGAAATGTAAACGGTGACTACACCTCGCTTG
The DNA here is from genome assembly GCA_964649525.1 of uncultured Gammaproteobacteria bacterium. Classification (GTDB taxonomy): domain Bacteria; phylum Pseudomonadota; class Gammaproteobacteria; order Arenicellales; family JAJDZL01; genus JAJDZL01. The sequence continues at coordinate 2,374 of CAZYSR010000511.1, read as the reverse complement.
AGGCGCTGCTGGCAGCACTTGGTAGTAAACGAACTTATCAAGTCGAATTGGCTGAAGACACTCTCCATGCCGACAGCTCTTACGTTGGGAAGGTAAGAATTTCGATTGATCGATCAGCATTGCCTTCCGTCATGCGACTGCCTGTGTTTTTCAATGATGCTTGGCGTTTAAAGAGCGAACGGGTGAAATTCGACATCAAGTGACACAAATTTCCGTTAAGCGCTTTTACACATTTGCCATAGCACTGGCAACTGTGCTGTTTCTTTTGGTAATGGTGCAGTTAGCTGCCGTAATTTCAGATACGGCAGCAGCCGATTTGCTTATTCAGTACGATGCAGAACTGATGGTTGCCAACCTGGTTGCTGCGATTCTGTTTCTCCTGTTGATCGGTATTTCTGCCTATCAGCTTATTCGAGAGTACAGGCAACGCGAACCAGGCACTCAACTGGCATTACGAATTCTGCGAAATATCGCCGTCATAACATTTTTTTCGATGGCTGTGGTTTACGTATTTTCCTTTCTTGCTTTGAGCCGTGGAATCGACAACTGGTTTGAGCTTCAGGTGGGTGAAGCCGTCGAGGAAGCCAATCAATTGCGAGTCCTTGTATTCGATTCGTTTGAGACGAGAATAAGAAATGAGTTGGATGATGTGGTTGAGGAACTTGCAAATCTGCTTCGCCAGCAAAGTGGAGAGGGGATACCCGCTGTATTCAGCAATCGCCAAACTGACGAATCGGCCACCGGCTCGTTTATTGCCATGGAACATACTATTTCGAGTGAAGAAGAGTTCAGTATCACAGTGATCGTGGGCTCTGAGACTCCTAACACTCAGGCTAATGATATCGAGACCGCTGAACCTGCCACTCTAAGCGAAAGAATCTTTGAGCTCATTTTTCGAGCGAGTCAGTCTGCCGACTACGAAGAAATTACCTATTTCGAGGATCTGACTCGTGCGGAAGGAATGGTCGTCTCCAGTAGTACGAGAACTGAATCACTGTTACCCGTTCAACCAAGCCAGCGTTTGATTGAGCAGTTTTTTCTCGATCCTGATCCAATGTCATCCCTGGATTCATCAAGTGGTCAAGACTCTGGGGAACGCCCAGCCGGCTCAGAAGAATCGGGACGCGATCGACGGTCAGGCTGGGAACTGTACCATGGAGAAGATGGCAGTGCGCTGCTTCGCATGCTGATTCCAATTCCGATTGCAGGTCCGACGCATCAACACTATCTACAGGTGTTGACAACTTTACCGTCAAGTTCTCAGCGACTCGCTGAACGAATCAGCCAATTGAACGAAAGACATGAACGCCTGGAATACCTTAGAAATCCACTGAAAATCAGCTTTGTATTGGCCCTCACTTTTGTTACGCTTTTCGTAATGTTGCTCGCTACGTTGGCAGCCATTGGATTAACCCGCCACTTGGTTGAACCCATTCGTACGTTGCTTGAAGGAACAAAGGCGGTTGCTGAGGGTCGATACGAGAGTCTTCAGCACACAACTGTTCGGGATGATTTTGGGGTTCTGGTTAACTCATTTAACGAAATGACCCGACGAATCAAAGTTTCGCAGGAACAAATTAGTCAAAGCCGTTTGCTTGCCGAAGAGCACAGTGCGTATCTTGAGACTGTGCTTGAGCATCTGTCTTCGGGAGTCATGTTTTTTGATCGGGATCAGCGACTGACGAACATCAACTTAGCGACTGAAAGCATTCTAGGTATTAACGCGGCGGAATTAATCGATGATCGTTTAAGCGCTATGATTGAACGATGGGACGCTTACTCTCCTCTGTTTGAATCAATTGCTGGAGGAATTGATAGAGAAGACTCCGAATGGAGTGATACCGTAAAGCTCCATTCTCGACAGGGCGATCAAATTTTGGCTTACAGTGGAACCAAGTTGCCAATTCCCGCCAGCGCATCGGCAACTCATGTTGTGGTTGTCGAAGATATTACCGCCTTGGCCGAGGCTCAACGAGGTGAAGCGTGGAAAGCTGTTGCCCAGCGAATGGCGCACGAAATGTTAAATCCTCTACAACCGATTCAATTGGCTGTTGATCGCATTCAGTACAAAACCGATGCCAACCTGACCGACGAGCAGCGGCAATCTCTTGAACTTTCATTTGCTGCGATTGGTCGGCAATTGAATACCTTGCGACGTATTGTCAAGGACTTCCAGAACTATTCCAAACCAATAGAACTGCAGATTTCTTCACTGAATTTGAATGAATTGATTCGGGAGGTTACCGAACTACACGAGAAAAACGAGCAGATCGAAAAAATATCTTTGGAGCTTGATCCGAATTTACCAGAGATATCGGGTGATCCAGACAAACTTGTACAGGTTTTTAATAATTTGATCAATAACGCTAGAGAA
>CAZYSR010000510.1:0-2303 GCA_964649525.1 uncultured Gammaproteobacteria bacterium | reverse complement strand
GTTCCTGAAGTCTGTCACTGTTGTTGTCAAGGTGGTTCAGTAATTTCGCCAATGCTCTTCCAAGGTCCTGATCGTTGCTCGCGGATTCATACAGATTTAGAACAGCTGACGCATAGTGACGGCTTGCGTCCTCAGCCATGCCTGGAAGTGAACCAAATCGTGAAGCCCATGGCATTCTACGAATCAGACTCGTGCACAAGGCATCAATCGTCATGATCTGCAGTCTTGAAGGCTGCTCTAAAAGATTCCATCCGTGTTTTTCAGAACGTTGCCTGACTTTCTCAACGGCATCGTTGACGACATCCTGAGGAAAACGTTCGTTAGTTTCCGGGTTGAGCGCTTCGATAATTCTCTTGCGCATTTCCGCGGTTGCCTTGCGGGTAAATGTAATTGCCAACACCTCTTCAGGTTCATCGACAACTGCCAGCAGACATATAAATCTGCTGATCAGCAATGTGGTCTTGCCCGACCCTGCAGGAGCTTGAACAATGAAAGACTGCTTGATATTCAGCGCTTCGCTTCGAACTGCCTGATCACTCATTTGAAATCTCTCGCATCGTTAGAACTCAAATGTCGGCTTTGCATTTGATTCTACAAACCGGCATTACATGGCAGTATCTGCAGGTGTCATACACGTTTAAGGGATCTGCAACAGCATCGCCGGCAATATAGCCACCTGCAATTTGATTCAACACTGCCAACCAACTGACATCCGATTTGGAATTGAGCAGCTCGTCAATCGGCGTGGCTTTCGCTCTACCTTGGGTATATTCAAACCATGTAGAAGTAGACAACTCCCCATCTTTCAACTGATAGTAAGCAACGTCCCTAACTTTATGCCCCTGTTGATCCATTGCGACCGCGTATATAGCCAATTGTGGATCTTTCGGCCTATCGGAATAAGCTTTTCTGCCCCCGACGTCAGATAGGCTACACGTACCGGTCTTGTAGTCAATTAGAATGAAATCTCCATTGCAATCATCAATTCGGTCGATTTTTAGCGTCAATTTCATGCCTGATAACTCAATCTCAGTCCAGTGTTCGACACCCCAGAGTTTGTAAGTGGCATTAGATAGCTGACCGACTTGAGAATCTAAAGGTTTCTGCCCTTCGGCAAAGCGCTGCATATCGAAAAGTACCAGGGCTTCAGCGAGATTTGAGAGAATGGAAACTTCAACTTCCGCTATTTCCCTGCTGAACGGTCTGACTCGCTCACTGTTGTAAGTCTCCACTGCTGACCCGACTCTCTCTCTCACGACATTTGATAAATCTCCAGATTCCGATAGTGCTTTAAACTGTTTTGGAGTCGGGTACGTCTTGTAAAGTGATTCGGCTATAGCGTGCATCAACAATCCCCTTGCTAGCCTCGTTACACCCACATCCAGGGATGGTGCCTGATTAAGATGTAAGCGGTGGATTGCAAAAGCTCGAAACGGGCAATTCGACTGATCTTTCAAGAGCGATGTACCACCGCTCGCGACACCACCTTTCAACTGAACTACAGGTGCTTTCCAATCATTAAATGTCTCACAATTTCTGTATTCCGCAGCAAGCAGACTCGAATAATTTCTACACGACGCTAGAAATTCTGAAGCTTCAAGTCTAAACCTTCCTGGAAATCTGAGCAGATGGCTTTTCTGAAAGTGTTCTCCATTATTTGTTCGTGAATAGCTTTGCACAACGTGTTGAGCACTTGAAACAATTCTTTCGAAACGTCTTTGGACCTGTTTGTTCAATTCTTCAGCTGAACTGCTCGCAATCCGACAGTTCTTTTGTACGGAAATCGGAATAAACGGAGTAGGACGCGGTGAGCCCGGCAGCGCTTTTTCATTCATGTCCAGCATCCAGAGGTGAGTAAATGTCTGACCTGCCATTGACAAATATTCCCCAACCTGAACTGGCGTTCGGACTGCTCTTGGTTGAACGCTTGTCTCTCTTACCGAACGAACCAATTTAGCAAGCGCAGTTTCAACTGTGCACTCAGTTTCGACAAACCCTAACTCTGCCAAGCCTTGTACGATTGAAACCCAGGACCGATACGCCTGCCATTCATCAACACCAAATTGTCGGTCGCCTTTTTTCTTAGATTGAAAAATTTCCATCCACTCCATGAAAAACCGACCCCAGGACGCATAATCTGCTCTTCCAGGCTGTTCTGATCGTTTCTGTTTTGCTTTGTGCAGCACTTTGATCAATTCAGGGCATAAATTGGGTTGTTTAAATGCCAATTTCTTTTCTAAATCAATCAGATCGTCAAGGGACAAACGATCGCCTCCTACCCCATAAATCTCATTGGCTAACTT
>CAZYSR010000509.1:0-3709 GCA_964649525.1 uncultured Gammaproteobacteria bacterium | reverse complement strand
ATCGGCAGTGGGGAGCAGAAAAGAAAAACCAGGTAGACTTCTACGGTCGGCGATTTGAAGGCGTCAATCTAGACAATCCAAGCTGGGCTGAAATTGCAAAGGCCATGGGTGCTGAAGGAATTGTTGTTGACAATCTGGATATGGTGGGCGATGCATTGAGAGAAGCCTGTTCTGCTCAAAGTGAAGGCAAAACAACAGTAGTCGAGATTATGTGCACACGGGAACTTGGCGACCCGTTCCGACGAGATGCGCTGAGCATGCCCGTTCGCCATCTCGATAAATATAAAGCCTACGTATAGCGGCCTGAACTTGTGAGCGATCTCTTTGATCTGATACAGCTCACGCAAGGAAAACAGCACATTGTCGTGCTGGCTGAGGCGGCGGATGAGCGCATGATTCACGCCGCACGATTTTTGGCGGAGCAGGAAATTGCTTCGCCAATTCTTACTGGCGATGAAGAAAAGATTCGCTCCATTGCGAACAGCGTTAGTGTTTCACTTGACGGTATTGGTGTCGTAGATCCCGCTTCCGATACCCGCAATATGGATCGATTCATCACTCTTTGTACGGAGGGTCGGCGACCACTCAAACCTGCCGTAGCGCAACGCCTGATGCAAAAACCGCTGATGTACAGCGCCATGATGGTGAGAAGCGGTGATGCTCATGCAATGATTGCTGGCTCTTCGGTTACAACATCTAGTGTAATCCAAGCCGGACTGATGATTATCGGCACCGCAGAGAATGTCAGGACTGCTTCAAGCTACTTTCTCATGACTCTACCGGGCACAGATTCTGCTGAATCGCGAGATCTCATCTTTGCTGATTGTGCAGTTAATATCAACCCGACAGCAGAACAACTGGCTGACATCGCATGTACTACCGCCTTGAATGCAAAGCTTCTTCTAAATGATGACCCTCGTATTGCATTCCTGTCATTTTCTTCGAAAGGTAGCGCTCAGCACGAAATGGTGAGTAAAGTTGCTCTAGCCGTTGATCTGACCAAGGAACGGATTCCGGATATGCCGGTCGATGGTGAATTTCAATTCGATGCGGCATTCGACAAGCGAACCGCATCATTGAAGCTGGAAGAACCAGGCCCAGTGGCGGGTCGAGCCAATGTGTTTATCTTTCCAGATCTTAACGCTGGCAATATTGGCTATAAGCTGACCCAATATCTAGCGGGAGCACGGGCGATCGGCCCAATATTACAAGGCTTTGCCAGACCCATCAGCGACCTTTCGCGTGGTGCGACGGTTGACGATATCGTCAAAGCGACAGTAGTACTTCTGGCTACTATTGAGTAATAAAAAAGATTTCTGCAAACTCTCTCAATCTACACTCTATATATGTGGTTGATTGTAAATGGAAATGTTTGAATTAATTGCGATCACCTGCGGTGAATCAAAGCCATTTTGACAATTTCATTGATCTATTAGTGGTAAACGTCTCTATGCACGCAGTTAATCCTTCACCCAGAGTCCGTGCATCTCCTTACTTCGATGCTACCGTCGCAGAGGGTGTAAGTGGCTTTACCTCATACAATCAAATGCTTCTCCCGACCGGATATGGTGATCCTGAAGGTGAATACTGGCGACTGGTCAATGGAGTTTCTATGTGGGATGTCGCCGCTCAGCGGCAGGTGCAGCTGAGCGGGACTGATGCAACCCATCTTGCTCAAATACTCACTGTCAGAGATTTAACTGAATTGTCAGTTGGTAGAGCAAAGTACGCCCCCATCTGTAATCATTCTGGAACGCTCATCAATGATCCGGTCGTCAACAGAGTCGATGAGAATCTCTATTGGTATTCCATTGCGGACTCCAATATTCTTATGTTTGCCAGAGCAATTGCAGCTGAACGCAATCTGAATGTCGAAGTAACTGAACCTGATGTTTCTCCGCTGGCTATTCAAGGACCAAAGGCTGTCAATGTCGTTTCCGCAATATTTGGAGAGTGGATCAGAAAATTGCGCCACTTTGAAATTCGCAATACATCAATCGAAGGAATTCCAGTGCTGGTATCACGCTCTGGATGGTCCAAGCAGGGTGGTTTTGAACTGTATCTACAGGACAGTTCAAAGGGGTTGAATCTCTGGAATCTTGTAAGAGAAGCCGGCATACCATGGGACATTAAACCGGGCACTCCAAATCACTCTGAGAGAATAGAATCCGGTCTGCTCAGCGTTGGAACAGACACCGATGACTCAACAAATCCGTTTGAAGTTCGATTAGGTGATTATGTGAATCTTAATCTACCAGAATCGGTGATTGGTATCTCAGCTTTACGACACATACAACAAAACGGTGTGAAAAGGCAACAACTTGGAATCAAATTTTCGGCTGACTTGCCGAGACTGCTTAATCGAAACTGGTTTGAAATACACAAAGGCAAAGAAAGAGTTGGCCATATAACCAGTCTTTGTTTTTCCTATCGGCTCGAAAGCAATATCGGGCTTGTTCTGGTCAAATCGACGCTGCATCCTGGAGACGAAGTTACAGTCAGAATAGATGAACATAATCAGCACTCCGGCACACTAGTTAATTTACCTTTTGTCAAAAAGGCCATAAGCAAACCACAAACTTGAGATAGACAGGGTTTCGAATGAATACGATCTGGGCTGATACTGCTTTACTTTCAACGGGCTGGCAGAGAAACGTACAGATCGACGTTGACCAAAATGGATGCATCTCTTCCGTAAAGCCTGATACTGCTCCCGAAGGTCATCGCGTAGGCATTCTTCTGCCGGCCCCATCTAATTTGCACAGTCATGGTTTTCATCGAGCATTGGCTGGGTTGTCAGAACATCGAGCGGGTGGGTCGGAAGATGACTTTTGGACTTGGCGATGGGTCGTCTATCGATTTCTGGACCTACTGAAACCGGAAGATATTCAAGCAATCACTGCTTTCGCCCAGATGGAAATGCTGGAAAGCGGATTTGCCGCAGTTGCAGAATTTCATTATGTACATCATCATCCAGGCGGCTTGCAATTTGAGAACATCGCTGAGAATTCATGTCGAATCACTGCAGCGAGTGAAGAATCGGGTATTGGATTGACATTGCTCCCTGTGTTTTATCAGTACGGAGGTTGTGACAAACGAGAACTTGTTCGCGAACAGAAGACGTTCGGTAACAACCCTACAGAGTTTGAAAAATTGTTTCAGCTTGCTGGCGACGCTGTCGCAAGATTGCCTTCTGATTGCAATCTGGGAGTGGCCGCCCATTCGCTAAGAGCTGTCGACCCCGAAGGGTTGAGTTTAGCTGAATCTCTGGTGCCAAATTCAGTGATTCACATCCACGTTGCTGAACAACCGAAAGAAATTGAAGAGTTCAAGTCAAAGTTTGGAGTCCGTCCAGTGGATTGGCTTGTTGACAACATGAACATTGATGAACGGTGGACCATTGTTCATGCGACTCACATGACGGAAAGCGAAACCGAAAGACTGGCGAGAAGCAAGGCAGTTGCTGGAATCTGTCCAATAACTGAAGCCAATTTGGGGGACGGCACCTTCAATGGTGGAACCTATTTCAAGAATAGCGGGCGATTTGGAGTCGGAAGCGATGCCAATGTCTTGATTTCCCTCTGTGAGGAATTGAGAACACTGGAATATTCGCAAAGACTCAAATCAGGGGCCAGAAACGTATTCGCGAATCAAAACTCATCTTGTGGAAGACATCTTTACGACAACGTGACTATTGGTGGCGCACAAT
>CAZYSR010000508.1:0-3657 GCA_964649525.1 uncultured Gammaproteobacteria bacterium | reverse complement strand
TCCAGACAATTATTTGCTTGATGATCAGGACCGGGTCGAAATCTATCGCCCTCTACAACAAACACCTCAGGAAACCCGACGCAAACGCGTGAAGTTAGCAAGAAAACAACCTGATCAAAGATAGAGATCAGCCGTTTTCTTCTATATGACGGGCGCGCAACTCGTTCCGTTTGACTTTACCGGTAGTGGTTAACGGTAGATCTTCGATGTACTCAATCATCCTTGGGTACTCATAGGCTGCCAATCGCTGTTTGACAGAGTTCTGGATGTCATCGGAAAGTAACTCAGACGGCACTTCACCTGGTTTCAGGACGATAAATGCCTTTATCGCTTCACCCCGTAATTCATCAGGCACGCCAATCACCGCGACTTGCGCGATTGCTGGGTGCTTAATGAGGCAGTCTTCAATTTCTCCAGGTCCAATCCTATATCCAGCACTCGAAATAACATCATCCTTGCGGCCCACAAACCATATGTATCCCTCATCATCTTTGTAGCCCATGTCGCCTGTTGCCCACCACTGACCAATGAACTTATCATGGGTGGCTTCTTCATTCTTCCAATAACCGGCTACCATTACCGGATCATCACGATCCGCAGCCAGCTCACCGATTTCACCCACAGGTAAAGCAATTCCATTTTCATCAACCGGTTCGACTCGATGCCCAGGATAACTCTTGCCAATTGATCCGGGCCGGACTTCCATGACTTGTGCACAATTTCCACAAATGTAATTGAATTCGGTCTGTGCCCACATCTCATTGATCTCAATTCCGAAAGCTTCCTTTCCCCAAAAGAAAAGTTCAGATCCGAGTGATTCTCCGGCAGACATGATTGTGCGCATTTGAATATCAAACTTTTGTCTGAAATCTCCCAACTGACGCAGCATTTTTAGCGCTGTTGGTGGGATAAACCCGTTTCTAACCTGGTATTTTTCCATAAGGTGACAGGCTTTTTCGGCATCGAACTTACCACCATCATAACCAAGTACTGGCATCCCATAGTAGAGCGAAGGGATCAAAGCATCTAGCAATCCACCGGTCCATGCCCAATCAGCCGGTGTCCAGAAAAGATCATTTTCCTGAGGAAAGAAATTGTGAGACATTTCAAATCCGGTTAAATTACCGATTAGACAGCGATGGGGAGCAAGCGCACCTTTTGGTGGCCCAGTCGTTCCGGACGTGTAAACAAGATAGGCTGGATCTTCAGACAGTGTATTGACAATTTCAAAGGAATCACTCGCCTTTTCAAGCAAACTCCAAAATCCGCTGTCGCTATCGCAATCAATGATTGTTTCAAGTGCTGGCAGTTCATCACGAATGGATTCAATCAAGTCAACGTGTGCAGAATCGGTAATCACCACCTTAGTGCCGCTGTTATTCAAACGGTATCCTACTGCTTCCGGACCAAACAGTACAGAGAGTGGAAGCGCGATTGCGCCAAGTTTATAAATTGCGAAGTGGCTAATAACAGTCTCTGAACGTTGCGGGAGAACAATGCCTACGCGGTCTCCTTTTTCAACGCCATAATGCTGCAAGACATTGGCAAGTTGATTTGACAGTCGCTTTAGATCCGAAAATGAGAATTGGCTCGTCTCACCCGCTTTGTTTTCGCAGTAAATTGCAATCGAATCACCTGAACGCTCGGCGTGTCGGTCGCAAGCCATATGAGCGATATTGAAATGTTCAGGGATGTTCCACCGAAATCGCTCGTAAATTTCGTCCCAGCTACCCCATTCCGGCCTTATCAATCTAAAGCAATCGTTATTCATCACCAATACCGAATGGCTTGAGTGTACATATTTTCCAGATCTTCTTCAGACACTTCGCAAGGAGCATTGCTCAATAGACGCTGCTGCATAAAGGCTCCTTGAGCCAGCTGTCCGATGTCATTCTCGTCGTAGCCAACTTCTGAAATCCCGTTTGGAATTCCAGTGGCTTCCATCATAGTCTGCAGATGTTCACCCAGAGCTTCGCCTGCCTCTGATTCAGTGGCACCGCCAACATCGGCTGACAGCAGTTTAGCACCTTCCAAATGTCGCCATGGACAGGATGATGCGGTAAACCGAAAAGCAGCTGGAGCATTAACTACGACAGATATTCCGTGCGGAACCAATGGGTGGTTCGTAGGATAACCTTCTGGTAAATAGTCTTTCACCAGTCCCGCGACCGAGTAGGACATCCCGTGTGGGATGTGAACACCGCTATTGCCAAACGCTATTCCTGCGAGTGTTGCAGCCAGCATCATGCCATGCCGAGCTTCTGTATCACTGGCATCCTCAACGGCTCGAACCAAGTACTTGCCGGTTAGCCAAAGCGCTTGCCTACAGCCCATATCACTGTATGGATTGGCTCCCTGACTCAATGGGCGTACACCATTGGCGGGTCGCGTTCGCTCAGTATAGGGCCTCGCAGTATATGATTCCAACGCGTGACACAGAACATCAAAACCACTTGCGGCAACTACGTTCCCCGGTAGAGATTCAGTTGTATTGGGATCGACAACAGCTCGTGTTGGCTTCAAATTTGAAGAAGCAATTCCTGTTTTGACGCGCATTTCGAGAAAATCAAATACCGCAATCCCCGTACACTCGCTTCCAGTTCCCGAAGTAGTTGGACAGGCAATATGAGCCGTTAAATTGCCAGGAACGGGTAATCCTTCACCGACCGGTGCATTGACATAGTCCAAAAAATCAGCAGGATATGTACTGTATAGATTCGCTACCTTGCAGGTATCAATGACTGAGCCGCCACCAATAGAAATAAATCCATCAAACCATCCTTCAATGGCAAATCGGGTTGCTTCCTTAAACGACCTGTCTGTCGGTTCGATGCTGATCTCGTCGTAGATTTCGTACTCAATTCCAGCCCTGTGAAGACCCTGTATTGCCGAATTTACGAGTTCGAGATTTTTGACAACTGGGTCAGTAAACAGTGCAACTCGTGTCATCCCGAGTTCTGCCGCATCGAAATGCAACTCCTCAAGTGCACCGGGGCCATATTTGATCGAACTGAAATCTACCGCGAATACAGACTCGTGCCCTGCTGCAAACTGATAATGATGACAGCAGCTCATTGAAAGTCAGCTCGCTCCGTTATTGCTTAAGTTCATAGTTCTCGGGACGCGGCCAATGCCTGGTCCAAGTCCCACAGAATATCCTCGATGGTTTCAAGTCCCACTGAAATTCTGATCATATTCGGCTGAACACCAGCGGCCTTCTGAGCCTCTTCATCTAGCTGACGATGAGTTGTTGATGCCGGGTGAACGACCAGCGTTTTCGCGTCTCCAAGATTGACCAGATGACTCAGAAACTGAACTGATTCAATAAAGCGCACGCAGGACTCTACCCCACCTCTAATTCCAAAACTCATGATTGCACTGGCACCTTTTGGGAAATACTTTTGCGCGAGATCAAAATAAGGGCTGGACTTCAGTCCGGGATAACTAACCCATTCAACTGCCGAATGATTTTCAAGAAATTCTGCGACTGCTCTCGCATTTTCAACATGGCGGTCCATGCGTACATGCAAGGTTTCCAGCCCTTGCAAGAACAGGAATGAATTGAAAGGACTGAGCGTCGGCCCAAAAGTCCTCAGAATTTCACATCTCGCTTTCATCGTGTAGCCGAAATCCCCAAACGTTTCGTAAAACCGAATG
>CAZYSR010000507.1:0-5564 GCA_964649525.1 uncultured Gammaproteobacteria bacterium | reverse complement strand
AATGATGAAATTCTACGTTCAACAGCATTCGTTTCCATGGGCTTGAAGCCATTGCAATTGCACAAACAGAGAGATTTGTTCGAACTCATTGAGTTGGGCACTAAACTCGGAGAAGCAGAATGTTTGGATGAATTACTTAAGCTGGTGAGCAAATTGATCCGCGAGGTTGCGGTAGCCAAAGAAAGAAAGGAAAAAGCAGAAACGTTGCTTACTGAGATTGCGTTACGTGCAGACCAGAGAAAGCTGTTTTCAATTTATGATCATATCGGATTATTGAGAAATCAAATAAGAGCAGGGGGGTTGGATAAAACGTTGGCTGTTGAAGACGCATTTATTGCAATCGACAATTGTGTACGTTGAGTCAGGAACAATCACTTATGGAACTCGCAGATAGTCATTGTCACATCAATTTCCCTCAACTCTGGGAAAAGTTCGAATCTGTACTAACTCTGGCACAGCAGATGGACGTCAAGTACATGTTGTGTGTTGCAGTCAATCTGGAGGAATATCCGCAAATATTGGAACTGAGTGATGCACATGAATACATCTATCCATCAGTTGGTGTGCATCCTAACGAAACCGAAGGTGAAGATCCAAGTGTCCAGAGGCTGGTTGATCTTGGAACGGATGACAGGGTTGTTGCCATTGGCGAAACCGGATTGGACTACTATCGAAGTTCTGGTGAGCTAGATTGGCAACGCGACCGATTTGCACGGCATATTGAAGCTGCACGAATTGTAAAGAAGCCAATTATTGTTCATAGCCGCAATGCACCGGAAGACACAATTTCGATAATGCGGGATAACCAGGCAAGGGAAGCGGGTGGAGTGATGCACTGCTTTACTGGCGATTACAAAATGGCTAAAGCAGCGCTCAATGAGGGGTTCTATATCTCATTTTCCGGGATCGTTACCTTTAAGAATGCTAGGGACTTGGCGGAAGTGGCGAAGAAAATTCCAATGGATAAATTGCTCATAGAAACTGATGCACCATACTTGGCGCCTGTTCCGAAGCGCGGTAAAGAAAATCAACCGGCCTATGTGCGCTACACGGCAGAATTTTTAGCAAATCTTAGGGGAATCAGTTTGGAAACTCTTGCGGAGAAAACAACCAACAATTTTCTTGAATTGTTTCAGATTCGAAAATTGAACCAAGTCCAGTGTTTGTAGCAAATTCGTCAGTTATGGATACGTAATTGGAAAATTCCCGAGTCCAAATTTTGCATGACGCGAGGTGGAAGTTACCCAAATAGGAGGACTTACATCCGGACATTTCATTCCGAATGCCTGTAATGAATAGCGGAGGATTTGAAATTCGCCCCTTAGATCCATGATTTATTTGGAATGGACTGATGGAGCAAGCGTCTGAGCAATACGAAACCCGATGGCGGCACTAATTTCTCCGCTTGAGGCCCTGCCGCGAAATGCGGAACGCAGAAACTTCGGTTCATTGATCCAAGCCCCACCACGAATCACTCGATCTTCGCAGTATCCCGGCAGAGTCCAAGCACTGCCGTCTTCCGGCGCTCGGTAGTACCAGTTGTGCCAGCAATCCTCAACCCATTCCCAAACATTGCCGTGCATATTGTGCACACCAAAACTGTTTGGTGGAAAACTTTCCACCGGTACCGTCTTGTATCGCCACAAACCTTCTTGTCCATTTTCGTAGACATAGTTGCCGTTATAGTTCGCTTGATCAGTGGAAATCGTCGAGCCAAAATAAAATGCTGTTGTGGTCCCGGCTCTTGCAACATACTCCCATTCCGCCTCCGAGAGTAGTCGGTATAGATACCCTGTTTTACTGCTCAACCATTTCACATATTCATTGGCTTCATACCAGGCTACATTAATTACCGGGCGGTTTCCTCGCCCAAAGCCCCAGTCATTCGGCTTCCTTCCCCAGCAACCACCTCCATCAACACATGTGTCCCATTCGTTGAATGTTATCTCGAATTTACTGACTGCAAATGAATCAGGTATGGTCACACGATGCTGAGGACCTTCATTAGACCGCCTGCCTTCTTCACTGTCAGGACTCCCCATCATGAATGCTCCTCCTGGTACAACCACCATCAATGGACAGTCTGGACAGTCGCGGTATTCTTCCCCTGGATTCATTCGCCTTTTTATCTGCCCCGTGGTGGTTGATGGGGCTACCGCGTCATCAACTGGAATAACAAGTTTCAACGCGTTTCCATGGTTCTTTTTGTCGGTTAAAGACGCCAAATCCTGTGTAGAATGAATCGGAAATGACCATACGAGACACAAAGTCAAACAGGTTGATTTCAAAACGGACATGTTTTCTGTCAGGGACAAAATCGCAATCTTAAGCTTTCCAATAATCCGTTTTTTTAGAATAGGAATCTGCTGCAACCTCATTCACGTTCGATGTGTACCGTCTGTAGCCACTCGGAGAATGTTGGTGATTGTATAAATGATTTAATCAACGTAAAACATTTCGATATTTGTTCCTTGCTCCCAATCAGTTCGTTCTGCGCCTTGTCAATCTTCATTGGCCGTGCCTTTGAACCACCTCGATTGAGCGAATAATTCTGATTATAAAATCGATGTTGTGGCTAGCCCATTCGTACTGAGAAACGGGAATAGTGAGGCCTGTGAGACTTTGTTGGAATGATCGGTTGTACAAATTTTCGCAATTGACTACCGCTTCGCGTGAAACAGCGCAAACATTGTAGTTTGCCAAAACTATGGCTCAATGATTTTAGTTAGAGCTATCGTTCTGCGCTTGTTTCGAAGCTTAGAAATGTGGGAACAGCTTCGGCTTGCTAGATCGTAACTGTCGGCCAACCCGAAACTCTCACTTTGAGTCGTATCATGTCGAACGTGTCCGCTGGCAGCTTAATCCACTCAAAGGCTTTGACTGTAATCCTTCCCTCCTTGAAAAATGTGTCAATTCGCAGCCCTGAATTTGACCACTTTACAACCTGGACTAATTTAATTTTGTAGGTCTTGCCCGGCCACAAAGGCCACTCAAACTCAGATACGTGAGGTTCATAGTATCGTGCTACCTCTCCTCGCTTGTCCGATCTTGCTTTCAGGTTGTGTGTTTCCGCATTCCAAATACGGATTTGGTTCTGGGTGCCGGCACCTCTGGAGCGTGGAAAACTGGCACACCTTCAGAAGGAATTTGGGATTGTGTTGAAGCTAAGCTCGCGTATTCTGCGATCAGAGTAAAAAGTAAAATGAAAAAATTAAAACTTTGGCAAACCTAATTTTCCGCACTTTTTACATCTCTTTAATCAACTAATTGCAGCCACCTTTACTACCATATTCGCTCCAGGAAATCCATCCTTGCGGACAGACAAAACCCCAAGTTCGAACCACGGGCCCGGTAATAAACAGCGTCACTGCAGTTTCACCATCAGGTAATTCAATCCGATGTTGGAATTTTGGATTGCGAATCGCAATCTTTCCTCGACGAATTTCCCTGGCTGAACCATCGGAGCGATGCTCAATCAAGCGACCTTTTAGCACACAGCTGATTGAATACCAGGGATGGTCATGAAGAGCGCGATCATCATCGCTTCCCAGAAATCTGTGCAGGTAAATATTCAGAAACTTGTTTCTTGGTAACAGATAACGACGAATCAGATAGTCGCTACCATCGAGTCCGGTAATTCTGCGGCAGGACAAGAATCTACCAATTCCGTTATCTCTTCCTCGACCACCAATAATCAACCAAACAATAAACAAACAGATCAGCAAGAGAAGAATTGTTAGGATCATCAATTGAAATCTCCATAAATGTGAACGACGGAATATAACAGTAAAGCTTTTTTGTTAAATTTAGTTACATCCAATTTGCTTACTGAGTTAGCGAAGTCCTTAAATATTTTTACTACTCTATATTTTACTTTTTGCTGTTCTTATCTTCAGCAACCCAATTTTCCTATACGACACCAACTGACAGAGTAGGGAATTCGGTCTGAAATAGTACTCGTCTATTCATTTGAAATTTAAAAACATGCTTATGTAAACTTACTTTTGTCATAGTAAATTTTTCAATAGATTGTTTTGATGAATATTTCGCTTTCGATATTCTTGATTCTGAGCCTGATATTCTGCAGGATCAGTATCGCCTCAGTTTGTGAATCCCCAGATAATGAGACCTTAGTACAAGGAGATTCTCATTGCCTTGTGATTGAAACCACATTGGCTACGCAACGTACTGAAACGTTGGTGGTGGTACTGCACGGTGATACATCCAGCGGTGGGCCCGTTGACTACGCATTCCGATGGGCGAAAAATTTCGCTGGACCAACTGAAACAACGGTCGGAATGGCACGGCCTGGTTATACCGCTTATGGTAGAAAATCCAGTGGAACAGCTACACGAGCTCAAAATCGAGACCGACGATTTAATTTGAAAGAAATCAATAGTATTGGGACAGCAATCTCCCGACTAAAGTCGCATCATCAACCTAAGCAACTTATATTAGTAGGACATTCAGGCGGTGCTCTGATTACAGGTGTATTGCTTGGTTCACAGCCAAATCTTATCGATGGTGCGCTGCTGGTATCTTGTCCTTGCAACGTTCCTAGATGGCGAAGGTCACACAACAGAAAGCAATTGAGCTCCGCCCAATCACCACACAAATGGTTAAAAAAGGCTCGGTTGGATGTGCGAATTATCGCTCTCACCGGTAGTAATGATCGTAATACGTTCCCTCGTTTGGCAAAAAAGTATGTTGAAGCAGCCCGAAAACGTGGAATTCAAGCGGAATATGTGGAAGCAACCGGTTCAGGACACTCTTTGAAACGTCCGCTACGCAATTCTACCTTCCAAGCGTTTCGCAGATTTATTGAGAAGTGAAAGCCCAATAAATGTAAAAATCCGGAGAGGGTTGAGCCGATCTATTCTGACAAGCAAACCCTCCATATCATCTCTGACACCAATTTTCTTTGAGCACCTGGCAATTCGATCTCATAGACATCGCCGCGCCAACTTCTCAGGGTAGCGGTATTTCTGCGATCCTTAAATCAACGTTCCTATTCTATCGTCCATAAGTTTGAGATTTTCTTACCAGGCTCAATTTGTCAGACGGTTTGTTTACAACCGGCGTAAGTGACAATAGGGCGCCTCCAGTCAAAAACAAGTAGCGTTGTCGAAAATAAACTTTGTAAATCGTGACAACTGCCGCTCTATCGATAACAACGTAAGTGTGGAAAGGGGGTGACTCCAGTCCATATTACTTCGCATAATGTATATTATGTAATTATTCTATTTTCTCCGGTTTGTCATTTGACAAAGCATTGTGGTGAAGAGACTGGATAAGACTCCAGTGCCTGTGATACTGTAGTCCAAATATCCAGGATTCATTTGATCCTATCAATGAACTGTTTTGGTTCTTAGCTAAAAATAACGCTACAACAATTCTTTATGGATTGTTCTTCATTTAATATTTAAGATAAAAATGTTAATATGCTCAATTATTCCCTGTCGATTTGATAACTGTCAATTTGATAGAATTGGCTTCTAAAACCATCCCATGTGGTGATTGCCTCGTTTTCAAAAAACACTTGCCTACAGGACGCTGTCATATAA
>CAZYSR010000506.1:0-2242 GCA_964649525.1 uncultured Gammaproteobacteria bacterium | reverse complement strand
GATCAGTGGTAGAATCACCTCAGGAACTGGAGTACCGCCGACTCAAGGCGACGGGTACTTGGGATGCACAACACGAATTCCTGCTGGATAACCGAATCCGACGAAGTCAGCCCGGTTTTCACGTCATTACACCGCTGATTTTTCGCGGCGGACAGTCCGCAGTGTTGGTTAATCGGGGCTGGATTCCGGGGTCACCGGATCGCAGTCAATTACCTAACATTGAGCCCTTGAGCGGTGACACCAGCTTAACAGGGCTTGCAATCATTCCACCTGTAGATACCTTTGTTCTGAAGCAGGAGTCCCCTGTACAAACTGGAGAATGGCCACTAATCTGGCAAACTCTTGACATTAAAAGATTTTCCAATGCTGTTCCCTACGAAATTCAGGGCGTTGTCATTCAACTGGATGATGACCACCCGGCTGGATTTGAGCGGCAATGGCCACCACCCGATTATGTGTGGATCACCCGTCATAGAGCTTACGCATTTCAGTGGTTTGCACTCAGTGCAACGTTGCTTGTGATATACTTTTTGCTGACCCTCCGGCCTCGCCGAGACTGAATCAACAAACTGCGATCTACCTGACTTCGCATATTAATTCAATCACTTAAAACTTGTTCATTGATCAGCCTTGCGACTTGAACAGGGCTGAAGTTTACCGCAGTCAAATTCAGTACATCGAGTTCAGACATAACGCTCGCTTGTTGCACAGCAATGACATCAAATATTTCAAATCCTTCTGAAATTGCTCAGCCATTACCTGTCCGCAGCATACTGCAGGAATACTATCGAATAACTAAACCAAGGGTCGTTGGCCTGATTATGTTTACCGCAATTGCTGGAATGTTTCTGGCGGTGCCGGGAATGCCAAATCCGCTTACCGTGTTGCTAGCAACTCTGGGAATCGGACTCTCAGCTGCTGCAGGCGCTGCAGTCAATCATGTGCTGGATGAAGAGAAAGATGCGCAGATGAAGCGCACTCGCAACCGCCCAATTCCTACCGGACGGCTTGAAACCGGCCCAGCTCTGATCTTTGCCTGTGTTTTGGCAGGAATGTCAATGATCATCCTTTCGGTGACGGTCAATATCCTGACCAGCTTTCTGACATTTGCATCTCTAATCGGATATGCTGTCATATACACGGTATTTCTGAAGCACGCCACACCCCAAAACATCGTTATCGGTGGTGCTGCTGGAGCGATGCCTCCAGTACTTGGCTGGACTGCAATGACAGGTGAACTGAGTTCAGATGCTTTCCTGCTGTTTCTGATTATCTTCTGCTGGACACCGCCCCACTTTTGGGCGCTGGCACTCTATCGGCATCTCGATTATCAGAAGGCCGACATTCCCATGCTTCCTGTAACCCACGGGCAAAAATTTACACGCTTGCATATATTGCTCTACACCGTATTGCTGGTTGCCGTTTCAATCATGCCCTTTGCAACGGGTCTTTTCGGACTGCCTTATCTGGCGGCAGCTTTAATTCTTGGAGTCATTTTTATCGCTTTCGCGATTCGGTTGTTTCGAAACTATAGTGATGATCTATCTCGAAAAATGTTCCGGTTCTCTATACAGTACCTAGCGATACTGTTCGCGGTAATGCTTATTGATCACTATCTGAGCATAATCCTCACGTTTTAAAAACTCTCCCCACGCGATAGAGAAAATAAAGTGTCAGGGACTCAGAGCAACATGGTTGAATTTCCGGCAATCAGAGCATTGTCGCCATTGGATGGTCGGTATTCAGGAAGAGTTGAAGCGCTACGTGATACTTTCAGTGAATTCGGTCTAATCAAGCTTAGACTACATGTCGAGGTTGAATGGCTAATCCACTTGGCCAATCTTCCGCAGTTTGCAGACCTTGCACCACTTTCTGATCAATCTGTTGCGAGTCTCCGAAATCTGGTGGAAAATTTTTCCGTCGAAGATGCACTAGAAGTGAAGAAAATCGAAAGCAAGATCAATCATGATGTAAAAGCGCTTGAGTACTTTCTTAAAGACCGTTCCAAGTCGATTCCGGAGTTAATCACAGCTCGCGAATTCATCCACTTTGGCTGCACTTCCTATGACATCAACGATAACTGCTTCGGCTTAATGCTGGAGTCTGCCCGAGATACCGCTTTGGTTCCTGAGTTGACTCAGCTCGTTGATGAGTTGTCACGGCTGGCGACTGAATTCGCGGAGACGCCAATGCTGGCCCGAACACATGGTCAGCCAGCTTCTCCGACAACAGTAGGCAAGGA
>CAZYSR010000505.1:0-3762 GCA_964649525.1 uncultured Gammaproteobacteria bacterium | reverse complement strand
AGAATTAATCGACCTGCCCCTGATCAAATAGGCTGCCTGCACCGGCAAACCCAGAATCAGGTCTACTGGGATTGCAAATTTAGAAGAAATTTCGGAAGCAATTGAAGCAGCTCGCAGTGCGGGTGCCGAGGATATCGTAGTTTTGCACTGCACTTCCGCCTATCCAACTGACCCCAAAGAGTCGAATCTCGCAACAATGGCAGAAATTGCTGATCGCTTTGATGTATTAACTGGATTGTCTGATCATACTCCTGGTACAACTGTTCCGGCCATCGCTATCGCACTCGGTGCTAATTTGATCGAAAAGCACTTTACGCTAGCCCGCTCTGATGGTGGCGTTGATAGTGCATTCTCATTAGAACCTGCGGAACTTGCAGAGTTGGTGCAGGCAGCTCGAATTGCAAAAGTCGCAGTCGGTCATCCTAGCTTCGAACCAACTTCTGAGGAAAAAAAGATTCTCAAAATCCGCCGCTCTCTGTATGTCGTATCTCCCATTTCAAAAGGTGAAGAATTTACAGAATCAAACATTCGTTCCATTCGTCCGGGACTCGGAATGAAGCCAAAGTATTTAGAACAGGTTCTGGGGCGACGAGCGTCTCGCAATCTACAATTTGGCGAACCTCTTCAGCCATCGATGATCGACGGTGGACTTGAAGAGTAGTTTTCCCTCAAATCGAGCAAAACTAGTCAACCTGATTACTTCATGATGGCTACTCAACCCATCATCTATTGCGATATGGACGGTGTTTTGTGCAACTTCTTTTCTGCCATTCAAAAGTTAACCGATAAACCAATTAAGACACTATCCGTTACCCAGATGTGGGCTCTTTGCCGTGAACAGGCTGACTTTTGGGAGAGCCTTGAGTGGATGGCAGGTGGAAAAGAGGTTTGGCGAATCGTCGAACACAACCATGGTCATATCCTTTCTTCACTCCCCTACTCTGACCCAAACAGTGGTCCGGGGAAAAGAAAGTGGCTTCGCAACAACATTGGATTAACAGACCCTGAGCGAATCCATCTTGTCAATCGTCGAGCTAATAAGCAGAACTTCGCTGTATCCAATCAATCTCCAAACATTTTGATTGACGACTATTTCAAAAACACGAAAGAGTGGCAAGAAGCCGGCGGAAACGCCATCCTACACGTTAATCTCGAAGATACTCTCCAACAGCTGCAGGAACTCGGGATTAACACCAACCTCCAATCTTGAAATTCAACGCAACTTGAGAGTAACCTCACCAGGCTGCAACTGGTGATCGGCAAAGTATCCAGCCTTCGTTTCCAGCGCGTATTTGATATCACGCCCTGGGGAATAGAAGTTCGAGCTTGAATTTTCTTTCAATGGCGGTTTCATTCGCATCACCAGAAAAAGCAACCCGTCCGAATCAAAGAATCCAATGTCGAGTTCAGCATGGACATTGTTCATGTGAAAGCTGCGATTTTGAGGTGAAGGATACACAAAGAGAATTGCGTTTTGATCAATGATATGGGGACAGATGTGCTGATTTCCTGCAGCTCTCTCCCTTGGTTCGTCAGCAATTCTCACGCGAAGATCTGTTTCCTCACCACTTTTGTGATGGAGTGAAATGACTGCATGGTGCATACTCGCCCAGTGTCGCGTTGACAACTTGCAATCGCCAGCATTACTAATGCTAACTTGAGTCAAAAGCAAAGCCGTAGTCAGAATGGCAACTTTAGTCGAGCGCTGCACAAACAACTTCACAAATTTGATCAACATGCTGGTCTGGCATTTCAGGGTAAAGTGGTAAAGAAAGCACTTCCCTGCAGGCTTGCATCGTTTTTGGAAATTCTTCGTCCGAATATCCTAGCCCCTGATAAGGAATCTGGTTGTGAACGGGCATTGGGTAGTAAACCTGGTAACCAATTTGGTGAGATCGCAGCGCATCAGCAATCTTATTTCGTTCAGGTGATCTAATGGTAAAGATGTTAAAGACGTGTTTTCTGTCCGGTAAATCTTTCGGTAAATCAACAGGGTAGTCTTGTAATAGTTGGCGATATCGATCCGCCAGCTCGCGTCTTCGCTTGATCACCTGAGAAACTGACTTAAGCTTAAGACTCAATATCACTGCCTGAACCGCATCTAACCGACTAGTACAGCCAATTAATTCGTGCTGATTCGGACCAGTGATTCCGTGGTTCCTCAACAGTCTCACCTTCTCAGCATACTCTTCACAGTTTGTGGTGATCATTCCGCCATCGCCATAGGCACCCAACACCTTTGTCGGGTAAAAGCTGAAACAACCGAAATCCCCTAAATTTCCACCAAATGCGTCACTGTAGACGCTACCAAATGCCTGAGCAACGTCTTCAATTACAGGAATGCTGTACTCCTCACCAATGGAGTTAATCTCCTTCATGTTCGCAGGAAGGCCGAATAGATGCACAGGCAAAATGGCCTTCACGCTATCATCAACTGCTTCGCGTATTTGTTGCGGATCAATATTAAAGTCATCCTGACAAATATCAACAAGACAAGGTTTAGCTCCAACCAGAGATATGGCTTCAACTGATGCATAAAACGTAAAGTTCGGCACAATTACAGTATCGCCGGAACCGACTCCAATCGCTCGCAAGGCAATGATGATGGCATCCGTGCCATTTGCGACAGTTACGACATGCTTTACACTCAGATAATCTGCAAGTTCAGATTCAAGCTGATTGACTGCTGAACCCAGAATGAAGTTTCCGGTTTGTCCGAGACGCTCGATTTCTTCCAACCAAGCTGTCCGATAGTTCGCAAACTGGTGAGTCAGATCAAAGTAGGGAATATTTGTTGAATGGGGCATCAATGCTGGCCAATCTGCTCGCGAACCATTTGTGCCACACGAAGTGCCAATACTGCGTCTTCACCCGACACAAAAGGTTCGCCACCATTTCGTACGATTTCCACAAAATGATCAATCTCGTTTTTAAGTGTTAAGGCAGGGACAGTATCAATCTGCTGTGTTGATGTATTGTGTGAGAAGCGGTCCTTCTGATCATAGGATCGATTGGTTATCAATATCGATTGATCAAGCAAATCCAGTTCCAGCAACTGCTGCCTCATATATATTTTGAAGTTTCGAAGCCTGTCATTTGCGATTCTTGAGGCCGTTACATTCGCGACAGCATCATTCTCAAACTCAATTCGGGCGTTTGCGATGTCTACATGCGATGTAATGACAGATGATCCGAGTGCGGAAACAGACTTGACGGGTGCATTAATCATCGCCAGAACCAGATCGATGTCGTGAATCATCAAATCTGTAATGACATCGACATCACCACCTCGTCCTGCGAATTTTCCGTGTCGGTTGGCTTCAATAAATGCCGGCCGATCAATTCGGTGTGCGATTTCCATAATCGCTGAATTAAATCGCTCCTGATGTCCAACCAATAATTTGACGGAATTCTGTTTTGCCAATTCAACAAGAACTTCGGCATCAGCTACAGACGCTGCTAGCGGTTTTTCCATCAGCATGTGCACCCCTTCACTGAGAAATATTTCTGCGACTTCGCGATGCATAACCGTAGGGACGGCAATACTCACCGCATCAATCTTTCCAAGAAGTTCTGCGGGTTCAGTGTAGCTTGAACATTCTAACAAATCAGCAACATATCGACTTCGATCCAAGTCAACGTCGGCGACCCCAATCAATTCCACCTGTTCATTCGCTGCAAAATGTTCGGCGTGCAATTTACCAATGAAACCGACTCCAGCAATACCAACTCTTAGTTTTGGTGTCACGTGTTTCCTACTGC
>CAZYSR010000504.1:0-7856 GCA_964649525.1 uncultured Gammaproteobacteria bacterium | reverse complement strand
CCATTGTTTTTGTCTCACCAGTCAGTTCCGCTACGGTTTCAGCCAACTGTTCGGTTTTTGAATTGCGAATATTTAGAGCCATAACTTATTTGTAGTATGTAGAAATAATTCTACATTGTATCATTAAGAGACTAGAAACGGTACGAGAGTTGAAAGGACTAGTGAAAGCGACCAAAAGCACCGATTCTGTTTTTCAGAACACAGCGTGTATTGAATCCGAATTTGATCGAATTGATGAAACCTCGCAGGCGCTCATTGATCAACTCATTTCAGCAACTAAGCTCTATAGCAGTAGCTGCGCGAGAAAGGCACTTCTAGAATTCACAATTCGTTTTCGCGCATTTGCACCTTTCAATGCAATGCTTTTGCACATCCAGAAACCAGGATTAACTTATGCGGCCACCGCTGAGGACTGGAAGAGTCGGTTTAACCGAGTACCCAAGTCAAATGCTCGGCCCCTTCTGATTTTGCGCACGATGGGACCTGTCGATTTCGTCTGGGACATTCAGGATACCAAAGGGGATGCTGTGCCGTGCGATGCATTTGCCTTTCCTGCATTTGGGAACATGACTGAAATCCAATTCTCTGCATTCCTTAGCAGACTACGCAGTCAACAAATCGAAATTGAAGTTCTTAATGCAGGTGATGCCCAGGCGGGAAGAATCAATCTAGTCTCTGAGTCAGATCAACCCAATGGCAAAAACCTGTATAGGCTTGCTTATAACTGCAACCACGCTGTACAGACGCGTTTTGTCACGGTGGCTCATGAACTGGCTCACCTTTATCTTGGTCATATGGGGCCGGACCGTGGACGACGCGTTTCTGATCGCAAACAGGTAAACCGCGCGTTAAGAGAGGTGGAGGCAGAGACGGTAGCATACATCGTTGCCATGCGGAACGGAATCGAACCGCGAAGTGAAAGTTATCTTTACAATCACATAGAAGCGTTGCCTGAACTCGATTTTTATGCCGTGACACGTGCTGCAAACGCTGTCGAGACGGTATTGGGGATCTCTGCGGCCCAACTTCGGAAGGAGAAATATCACAAGTCCAATCGGAGAGTGCCTAGTGGACGAACTGATTGCCAATTTTGGGAGAAACTACTGTAGTTTGACTGCTAGATGCCGTCGAATACATAGCCATCATTCGGTTTAATTCAATACTCAGATAAATGGATTTTTCTCTTTCCTCACAAGCTTAAAGGGGATTATCAGTTGTTAAACTCCATGAGTGAAACTGGTTTGATTGTCGACTCTTGATATACAGGATTTTCCTATGTTCAAATACGGAGTATAGCGTCCGGAGAACAGTGATTAATCGAAACAAATTCTGCTACAATCTCACTCCATTAATAACTTATGTTTACTCCGAGCACATCGGGGTAGGCGGTTTTAAAAAAAAGCAATCTTCAGAGAAGAGCAGAATCGACTAGCTAATGCACCTTTTTGTAATGCGCCTTTTTGACATTACTTCTGTTTTTGTTCTTAGCTTCCCTCTGAAACCAATTTCGGAGGTAACAAAATGCGAAAACTTACATCTGCTATCGCGCTGTCGACGGCGCTATTTTTTTTAGGTGCAACGGCAAACGCTGCCAGTCTAACCATTAATCTCGGCTACGCGGCTGCAGAAACCAGTAGTTACGCTGTTCTTGCCGACAAGTTTGAAGAACTTGCCGAGCAATATTCTGATAACGATATTGACGTTAAAGTACGTTGCTGTGCACAACTTCTGACCGAAGACGAAGCATTCAAAGCAATGCAACTCGGTACCGTTGATATGTACATCATTACCGGTAACAATGTCTCGCCACACTTCCCACTGATGGATGCATTCGTCCTTCCGTATATTTTTCAAAGCAAGGAACATGCTTACAAAGTTCTTGAGGGTGAAGTAGGACGGGAATTTGCCGAACAGCTCCGAGCTGCGACTAATGTACATCTGCTGACTTATGGCTTTGTCGGGGATCGCGATTTTTACAATTCGCGCAATCCGGTTATGACCATGGCCGATATGAAAGGTTTGAAGGTTCGTGTACCCAAGAATCAAGTCATGATTGACACCTTCAAGGAGTTTGGAGCGGCACCAATCCCGCTGGCCTGGGCTGACACACCAACAGCGCTTCAGACGGGGACGGTAGATGGTGGCGATAACGGTACTTCTTTCATTAAGTCGCAAAAGTTTTATGAGATCATGCCTTACTTTTCACAACTTGAGCACTTCTCATATATGTCGCCGCTATTTGCTAGCCCACGCGTCATGGAGAAAATGAATGATGCTCAAAAGGAGGCAGTGATGAAGGCTGCCCACGAAGCAGGCGTTTATCATAAAGAAGAAATGTCAAGGCAAATTTCCGAGATCAGAGCATTCCTGACGACTGAAGGCCAGGGTGGAATGAAAGAAGCTACGGTCGACAAGACTGACTTCATTGCTGCGGGTCAGCGCGTGCAAGACCGCTATGCAGCCGAAAAAGGCGATGATTTCAAGAAACTGCTCGCTGCAATTCGAGCGGCTGCGGAATAGTTGCCCGAAGTCTATACTTCCTCAGCGTTGCTGATTGGGTAACGGAATGGTGAGCCCGACGATCGAGCCGGGCTCACTATCTTTTGTTTTGAACCAAGGAAACGAAGGTAAATTCGTAAAGAATTCGTAACTCCCATCAAGGCGATCATTTTCGATTCACATCAATAATTCGCCTCCATCTGCTGCAAGAAGAGTACTGAATTGCTTTCCAAACTAGACAGATATTTTGAGGATATTCTTTGCGTTATCTGTCTCGCAGTGGTCGCATGCAGCGTCATGATCCAGGTGATTCTGCGGTTTGTCTTCGCTTCGGCTAGCGCTTGGGCGGAAGAAACCGCTGTTTTCGGTATGATTTTTGCGGTGTATCTCGGCTGTTCACTAGCGGTACGAGAACGAGCACATGTACGAATCACGATGCTGGTTAGAGCCGTACCGCGGCAATTACAAATTGTTCTCATTATTCTCGCTGATTTGCTGTGGTTCATTTTTGTCTGGTTCATGGTCCAGCAGACAATCGTCTTCACGCAACTCTTGTTTGACGTGACTTACATCACCCCAGGTCTCGGAATTGAGCAGAAATGGGTTCAGATGTTCATCCCGGCCATTTTTGTCCTGATAGCATTCCGGATGTTGCAGGTCTACTGGCGTTGGTGGAAAGAAGGTTGGAAGGGGTTGCCGTTATGAATGGTCCTATAGTCATGGCGGTGGTTTTTGTCTTCACAATGGCGATTGGGGTTCCGATCCCTTTTGCTGCTGGAATCGCAACTGTTGCCGGCATCCTGATCGCGGATATCCCTCTCGCTTTGATGGCGCAGTCGGCTTGGACGGC
Organism: uncultured Gammaproteobacteria bacterium; assembly: GCA_964649525.1. Taxonomy (GTDB): domain Bacteria; phylum Pseudomonadota; class Gammaproteobacteria; order Arenicellales; family JAJDZL01; genus JAJDZL01. The sequence goes on along the minus strand of CAZYSR010000504.1, from coordinate 4,507 downwards.
ATTCGAGCCATTTCCCTTGGTAACAATCCCGCTATTTGTACTGGCGGGACAGTTGATGGAACACGGTGGCATGTCGGAAAAACTGGTCGCTATCGCCCGTAGACTCGTTGGTGCCTACAAAGGTGGGCTGGGACTTATGACGGTCGTTGCATGCATGTTTTTTGCCGCTTTGTCCGGGTCTGGACCGGCGACTACCGCTGCGATCGGTTCGATCACTATTCCGGCCATGATTAAAGAATCCTATAGTCCTCGATTTGCAGGTGCAATCGCCGCTGCAGCCGGTGCACTTGGGAGCATGATTCCGCCCAGCAATCTGCTAATTATTTACGCACTTGTATCCGATGAATCCATTCCGCGACTGTTTCTTGCCGGCATCCTTCCGGGAATCGCTCTGGGATTGTTGTTGATGCTGGTCACGTTCATCGTTGCGTGGCGCAGAAATTACGGGGGCGTCGGTGAAAGATTCAGTCTACGGCCGCTCCTTGAAGCGTTCTGGGATGGAAAGTGGGCGGTATTTGCACCGATTCTGATACTCGGCGGAATTTACACCGGAATATTCACACCATCCGAAGCGGCCGGAGTGGCGGTTTTTTACGGCTTGTTTGTTGGCCTGTTTGTCTACCGCGGCCTCACTTGGGGGAAAGTATTCCAAGCCTTCAAGTTCACTGCCATCGTTATCGGGACAGTGCTGTTAATACTTGGTTCTACCAAGGCGTTCGGACAGCTTGTCACCCTCTACGACATACCTGAGTCGATCCTCGGGCTGTTTGCAGAATTGACGGCCCACCCATGGCTGGTTCTGCTGCTGATTGGTGTGTTTTACATTATTGTTGGTATGTGGCTGGAAAGCATTCCGCAAATCATCATTTTCACCGCAGTCTTTCTTCCGCTGGTGACAAGCCTGGGTATCGACCCGGTATTGTTTGGAATTTTCACTGTACTGACCTGTGAACTAGGGTTTCTGACGCCACCTATTGGTGTTAACCTGTTCGTTGCAGCGCGAATCAGCAACGTTTCAATTGAGCAAATATCTGTAGGTGTGTTACCGTTGTTACTCCCCTATATCCTCATGATCTTCATCCTTGTGTTCGTCTCAGACTGGGTTACATTCCTTCCGGATCTTGTGTATGGGAAGCGGGAGTTTTGACCCGTAGGTCTCACGACTCTTTAGCGTGCGATATTCTAGCTAAAGTCAAATCTGACGAAATAATTCGCCATGTGATCTCACTGATTGTTTCCCTGTCCGACTGCTAATCAGCAGATTCAACTAGAGTCAGAAAATCCATCGAATTCATGCAGGACGTGGCATCTAAATCGCTGCGGTGTATTTGGGTTGGACTCGCGATTCGAAACACAATGTGCGAGGGTGTTCTGCGTCAGCTATTTTCCGGTTGTACCCTCTGTAAGAATTGCATCATCCATCACTGCAAAAACTTCTGCAGATTCCGACAAGTCTTTGGCGCAAAATATTCAGTGTTCGGTCTGAGCAGCCTGCCTTGCCTGATAAGCGGCTTTCTGTTCCGCAGTTGCTTCAACCTGGTGTTTATCTTTCCACTCTGAATACGGAATTCCGTAAACAATTTCACGAGCATCTTCATAGCTCAGTTCGTGACCACGCTCTTCCGCGGCTGATCGATACCACTTTGATAGGCAATTACGGCAGAAATTTGCAAGGTTCATTAAATCAATGTTCTGCACCTCAGTATGCGTACGGAAGTGCTCCACCAAGCGTCTATAAGTTGCTGCTTCAATTTCTGTTCTCGTTTTTACGTCCATATCTATCTACCTCTTAAGCAGTTGTGCGCGGACCTGCAGTGTTGTGCTCAACCCAACGACTTTCTCCTTCCACTAAATGTTCCTTTTTCCAGAATGGTGCTTTCGATTTCAGGTCTTCCACCATCGCCTCACACGCTTCGAATGCAGCGGCTCGGTGCGCCGACCAGACTGCAACGAGAACAATTGCTTCACCCGGATGAATCTCACCGACACGATGTATCATCATCAAATCCGTAAGTTTGTGCTGATCTGCGACAATCCGAGCAAGATCAAGTAAATGTTGCTGTGTCATTTCAGGGTAATGCTCGAGAACCATTGAGGTCACAGTATCACCTTCGTTGAAATCCCGCATAGTCCCCACAAAAACAGCCATTGCACCGAACTGTCCCGCAGATAGCAATTCCTGGTGTTTGGCTACCTCATGCAGGGGATCAAAAGGAGATTCCAAAATTTCGACTCGCATTCTCAACCGCCTGTTACCGGAGGGAAAAATGCGACCTCGTCACCATGCTTTACGGGATCTGCGAAGTCAGCATATTGCTGGTTGATGGCAACTCGTGCGTTGCCCGGAATCTCCATTCCGTCTACACAGGCCTTCCAGGCGTCTTCAGCGGTTTTGACATCATCGCAGTCGACAGTCATCTCTCTGATGCCAACGCGATCCGCCAAGCTAGCGAAAAATCGAATTCTGATTGACATACCTGCGATTTGAATCGAGTTTAGGCGTTGACGACTTCCTCAAACTGCCCTTGTGAAGCAAGCGCATTAACTTCAGCGCGTTGCAATATTTTCTGATGAACTTCGACGGTCTTGCCGTCATCACCACTCCAGGCTTTCATTGGAGCCTGTTGCAATGCACGTCCATAGGAGAACGTCAGATACCATGGCAGGTTGAGACCTAACTGATTCATCTTGTTCAAGTGCTGCGTCGCCTGTTCGTCGGTCTGGCCTCCTGAAAGAAAAGCAACACCGGGCACAGATGCCGGTACACAGTCCAAAAAGCAATCGACCGTCTGTCTGGCAACCTCTTCAACACTAGCCTGTTCGGTACATTCCTTACCAGACAAAACCATGTTCGGTTTAAGTACGATTCCATTCAGTGCAACACCCTGATTATCAAGTTGATTAAAAACTGTTTTGAGGGTACGGTGCGTAACATCTCGACATTGTTCAATGGAGTGATCACCATCCATCAACACTTCGGGTTCTACGATTGGCACAACATCCGCTTCCTGGCACAGAGTAGCATAGCGAGCCAGTCCATGAGCATTAGCCATCAGACACGCATCACTTGGAATACCGTCGCCGATGGTAATCACTGCACGCCATTTTGCAAATCTTGCTCCTAAAGAAACATACTCTTGCAGACGTTCTCGAAGGCCATCCAAACCCTCAGTTACCTTCTCGCCGGGTTGACCGGCCAAAGCCTTGGCTCCGGTGTCGACTTTGATGCCCGGCACAATACCTGCATCATTCAAATAGGTGGCAAATGGAGTTTCTCCATTTACTCTCTGCCTGATGGTTTCGTCAAACAGGATTGCTCCGCTGATAAACTCAGATAGGCCCTCTGCCGTTACCAGCATGGAGCGATAACTTAAGCGGGTTTCTTCAGTGGACGGCACACCAAGGTTCTCAAACCTGGAAGTACAAGTGCCAGTGCTTTCATCCATTGCCAGAATACCGCGCCCTCCAGATACCATCTCACGAGCAGTTGACTCTAGCTTTGCCAAATTCATTACAAAATCTCCATATTATTTTTAAACAGTCAGAATCTTCATCGTATTCGTTCCACCCTGAACTCCGGCCTGGTCTCCCCGAGTGACCAGAAGCAGATCGCCCTTTCTTACAATTTTACGCCGTCGTAACTCCTTGACAGCTTGCAACTCAATTGGCACTTCTTCCTTCACATCGACGACAAAATCAATCGGAAACACCCCCCTGAATAGCGTCACTCGTCGATGAGTTCTGGAATGCGGGGAAATCGCATATATCGGAATTCCGGACAGTTGCTGCGAGAGCCATTTCGCTGTAGAACCCGATTCCGTCAGCGCTAGTATTGCTGCCACATTATAGTGTCGGGCGGTATACATGGTAGCCATGGCTACGGCTTCTTCCGTACTATAAAACTGCTGAGCTCCGCGTTCAATTCGATCCATACCAAGATTAGTTGATTCCGAACCGCGACAAATTCGGTCCACTGCTGCGACAACTTTGGCTGGGTGTTTGCCAATCGCAGATTCTTGCGACAGCATGATTGCATCAGTACCGTCCAGGACGGCATTCGCTACATCTAGTACTTCAGCTCGAGTTGGTGTTAGGTTTTCGATCATGGAAGTCATCATTTGTGTGGCTGTTATCACGAATCGATTACGCCTGCGCGCAACAGCCACCAACTGTTTCTGTACACCCGGCAATTGCGCATCCCCAATTTCCACCGCCAGATCACCACGGGCGATCATGATTCCATCAGACGCATCTACTATCTCTTCGATATTTTCAACCGCTTCAACCCGCTCAATTTTGGACACAATGCCGCCCTGACTTCCAGTTGCCTCTAGCAACTCACGGGCAAAGCTGACATCTACCGCATTTCGAACGAATGACACAGCTAGGTAGTCAATTTCCATATCTCCTGCAAGCCGAATGTCCTGGTGGTCTTTTGGCGTCAGTGATGCTGCGGTCAACCCACCACCCTTGCGGTTTATCCCTTTGGAATCTGATAACTCTCCAC
>CAZYSR010000503.1:0-7556 GCA_964649525.1 uncultured Gammaproteobacteria bacterium | reverse complement strand
AGGTTGATCTTGATAAATCACAAAAATTATCCTTCTCAGGAGCTGCCCGCACAATCGCTCATCATTCCCTTACTACGAAATGTTTAGGAAAACGGGAATCTCGTTTCCTTCCCTTATCCGCTAGATCTCAAAAAGCACTGCTTCAAACAGCATCACGTTATTTGTCTTGGCTGGATGAACAGAAGCAGGCATTTCCACCTGAATTGACAGCCGGTGACAGCGTTCTCGCCGATATGGCGTGGACGGCTGCAATCGGGAGAAGTCATTTCGCCCATCGCGCCGGTTTGGTGTTTAGTAACACTGCAGAATTGAGACAAAGTCTTTCGAATCTGACTCAGACAGAGGTTCTGAATGACGCACCGGTAAAAGATCGCGGGAAGATGGTTGCCTTTGTCTTCACTGGGCAGGCAAGCCAATGGGTTGGTATGAGTCAGACTCTGTACGAGCGAGAACCCGTGTTTCGCTCAATTCTGGATCGGTGTGATCAGCTAATCTTGAAAGAGCGTGGCGTCTCACTGCTGGACGTGATGTTTGGGCAGGGTGATACAGACGGACTTCTGGATGAGGCAGCTTGGACTCAGCCCGCTATTTATTCTTTGGAGTGCGCTCTCGTAGCACTCTGGGAGAGTATCGGTGTCAAACCGGATGTGGTGATTGGCCACAGCCTTGGTGAGATAGCAGCTGCACAGACCGCAGGTGCATTTACCCTGGAAGAAGGCTTGCGATACGCCTCAGTTCGCGGCACACTCATGGGTACTACACGAAGTGATGGTGCAATGGTTGCTTTTTTCGCCTCCAATTCTCGTGTCACTTCTGTTGTGAATGAACTCAACTCTTCTTCCGTCGAATCTGAATTGAGTGTTGCGGTAGACAATGGATTGCAACAAGTCGTGAGCGGTGCGGAGAAGGATCTAAATTTGCTGATAGAACACTTTGAGGCTGAAGGTACCAAGGTGGTCCGATTGAAACGCAGTCCGGCTTACCACAGTGCTTTGGTAGAACCCGTTTTGGATGATCTCGAGACCCAAATTAATGAAATAGTTCCTAGTCCGACACCACCCTCATTACCGCTCATAAGCAACATCACCGGCCAGTTGCTGAGTAAAGGCGAAAAAATGGATGCAGCTTACTGGCGACGGCATGCGCGCAATCCCGTAGCCTTTCACAAGAGCATAGAAACATTGGCTGAAATGGGTGTGGATGTGGTCATAGAGATCGGCCCTCACGCCGTCCTCGGTCCGGTCGTTTCAATGAATTGGCCTGAAGCGGCGTCATCCCGGACACCGAAGATCATTCACAGCCTGGTACGTCCCTCTAAAGATGCTGAAGAACAAACGTTTGATACCAGCGGAAGGTTTACAACGGCGGTCGCTGAAGCATACGAAGCAGGTATTGACATCAGTTTCGAGAGTTTATTCGCAGGTGAAACTCGTCGACGAATTGCTCTTCCTGGTTATCCGTTTCAACGCACCCAACATTGGGTACCAATTTCAAGGCGCCGTCAACAGGACGAAGGTCATCCATTGCTTGGAGTTCGACATGAATCGCCACGGGGCGAGTCTATGTATGAGACGGATATTTACGCTTCAGATCCGGCTTGGATGGTGGATCACCTGGTATATGAACAAGTAGTCGCACCTGGTGGGCTTTACGGTGCTATGGCGGTTTCAGCAGCATTTGCAGATGGGGCTGGTCCAGCATTTGTGGAAGAAATGCAAATGTACAGCGCACTGATGTTCGAAGAAGAAACAGACAGTACTGGACGAAAACTTCAATTAATTCTGGACGCTTCAGATGATGACTCGTCACGCCGTTTTGAAATTTTCAGCAAGGGTGAATCAGAGGAAGGTTGGCTCCGTCACGCCGAAGGTAGAATTTCCTCAGGCAAAAGTCATCCCAATTCGTTGCAGCACGTCGATCTCAATGCGATCAAGGCTGATCTGACTCGTCAGAGTACAGCTGATTTCTATGAAATGCGATCAGCCGACAAAATTTATTTAGGCCCTTTCTACCATACGATGAAAGCAGTTTGGGCTAGGGAAGGCGAAGCCGCAGGAGAACTCGTACTTCAAGAATCGGTAGACGCAGCCGGAATGGAAATGCACCCCTTACTCCTTGATGGCTGCTTTCAGGTACTATCGATGGGACGTTATCTGACTGGAGTCGAACATGGCGCGGTCTATATGCCTTTTGGATGGGAACAGTTGTGGATCTCGGGTACCATGCCGGAGCGGGTGATTTGTCACGCAGTATTGAGAGACTATGCCTCGGTTATTGAACATGAAAAAAAATCTGCTACTCCGCCGGAAGTTTTGACCGGTGACCTAAAGCTATACTCAACGGATGGTTATCAGATTGGCGGATTACAAGGGTTCACGGTCAAACGGGCGACTCAAACAGCTCTTTTATCCGCGAACACCACCCGCGAGAAGTTGCTATACGAGGTTGTCTGGCGTAAAAAGACTATGAGCAATGACAGAAGTGCTCAGGGTATTCTGACTGATCCTGCAATGATGGCAGCCCAGGTAAGGCCAATAGCAGACCAACTTGCAGAAGGGGGAGTCGAATTTGCAGACAGGATTGCGCTCTTGAATGATATGGAGCGATTGTGCAGGACATATGTCTTCTCAGCACTTAAACGAATGGGGTGGAGACTTAAATCTGGTGTCGAAATTCAGCCGGATAGTTTGCGTCGTCAGTTGAAGACGATTGAAGAACATAGTAGACTGTTTCGCCGCATTCTAAAAATCCTGTCTGAAGCAGGGATTCTAACACCATCCGGCGAAAGTTTCATCATTCAGGTGGATGCAGAAGATCACCTTCCTGATGAATCTGTGACAGGTCCCGACACCCTTGTCGATCAGTTGACCGAAAAATACCCGCATGGAAGTAACGAACTCAGACTTCTCCAACGCTGTGGCTCAGCCCTTGCAGATGTGCTTCAGGGTCGAATTGAACCGCTCTCCCTACTGTTTCCAGAAGAAGACGGTGGTGCGACAGACTGTTACCTGCATTCTCCTTTCTCACATGCCAGAAACAGAATGCTGGGAGAGGCCATTGCAACTGCTGTAGCTGATGTTCCCGCTGAGCGACACTTAAAGGTATTGGAAGTCGGGGCCGGAACGGGTGCTTCGACTGAATTCATTCTTTCTAATCTTCCCGAAGGAAGATTCAACTTTACATTTACCGATATATCCGCTGGATTCTTCGACCAGGCTGAAAAGCGTTTCGCAAAATTCGGAGGATCTGTCGAATTCAAACCCCTGAACATTGAAGTCAAACCGTCAGATCAGGGATTTGAACCCCATAGCTACGATCTCGTTATTGCTGCAAATGTACTTCATGCGACTCGCGATCTGGGAGAGACTCTCGAGAATTGTAGAGAACTCTTGGTTCCATCCGGCCAGATCATTGCACTGGAGGAAACAAAGCGTCGTGCCTGGCAGGATTTGACCTTTGGGCTTCTAGACGGATGGTGGCGATTTTCCGATGCTTATCGAGTTGACCATGCCCTAGCAGACAAGGCGCTATGGCAACAGGTTCTGACTGATACCGGATTTGACGAGATTGAGTTTATAGGAAATGCAGGAATCACAAGTGACGAACCACTGTCATCAGTAATCATCATCGCAAAGGGATTGAAGGAAGTGACACCGGCACCTGGCGTTTGGGTGATTGCAGCCGATGCAAATGGTACTGCAGAAAAAATTGCGACTGAATTGGCACGGCGAAACCAAAGAGTAATTTTCGCCAATGATGCAGCAGCGATTGAAGAGATTTCTAACCAAAATTCAGAAGTTACTCCAACAGCACTTGAACCGACAGAAAGAATATCCTGGCAGTCTTTGCTGGAAAATCTGCCCACAGACATACCGCTTCGAGGAATTGTGCATCTCATGGCTCTTGATGGACATGGTACTTCCGCCAACGTCCAGCAACTGGCAAAGGATGTAACACGGGGCACATCCACCGCATTAGCACTCACTCAGGGTATTGCTGACGCCAACGCCTTACCAAATGATGGTGTCTGGTTCGTAACGCGAGGTGCACAAGCACTGGAGCAAGACAGAATTAATCGAACGAGTGGGGAACTTGCTGGAGCAACCTTATGGGGTTTCGGAAAAGTGATGACATTGGAAACTCCGCATTTGCAGCCACGAATGATTGATCTTGATCCAGACCCGAATGCTGATTCAGCCTCCACCCTCGTTAATGAACTTCTGTATTCGGATGATGAGAGCCACATTGCTTTTCGGGATGATGCCCGCTATGCCGCCCGAATGATTCGATTTGGTAGCGACAGTTCGAGGCTCGACTTGCCGGACGATTCAGAGTGGTGTATCAGCCCTGATGTTCCTGACAACAGCTCAGCGACCTTCCAGGTGAAATTGAAGTCAAGAAACAGTATTCAGAGCGGCGAGGTCCGAGTCGCAGTTGATGCGGCTGGTCTGAATTTTGCTGACCTGCTCATTAGTTTGGGTGCGGTTGAAAACAGTAAGGAAATTGGCCGTGAGATGTATGGGCGTGTGTTGGAGGTTGCCGAGGACGTTGAAGGTCTTTCTGTCGGCCAATCGATTGTTGGAATGGGATTCGGTTCATTCGCCCCAGAAATGACTACTCCCGCGGCCTTGGTGTCGCCTGTACCTAATGGGTTTGCTGCGACAGATCTTGCTACCTTACCTACAAATTTTGTAACAGCTGAACTGGCATTTGAACTCACAAAGCTCAAAGCAGGTGAACGTGTACTAATTCACTCGGGTGCTGGGGGAGTCGGATTTGCAGCAATTCAGTTGGCGCTTAACGCTGGTGCCGAAGTATTCGCGACCGCCAGTTCCCCGAAGCATGCGTATCTCAGTTCATTGGGAGTGAAACATATATTCAATAGCCGTACAACAGCATTTGGAGGTGAGATTCTCAAAGCCACTGATGGAGAGGGTGTTCATGTATTGTTGAACAGCCTCACAGGAGAAGGTTTTGTGGAGGCAAATTTGTCCTGCCTAAGCGCAGGTGGTCGCATGGTCGAAATTGCGAAACGAGACATCTGGAGTGTAGAGCAAATGGCCGAAAATCGACCAGATGTTCAATACTTCATTCTGGATTTGGATGCAATCAAATCGGACGATCCTGTCCGCGCAGGTGCTTCACTTTCACGTGTTATCTCACAGCTTTCTTCGGGAGAGTTGACTCCGATTCCCCATACTGTATGGCCACTTTCGGAGATGCAAGCGGCAATGCAGGTCATGCGCGATGCCAGACACACCGGTAAGGTCATATTCAGGATGCCACCTCTTACCAGAGGCAATATCAGAGAAAATCGTACGATCTTGGTCACTGGAGGAATGGGTGGGCTTGGCTGTGCAGTTGCTCAATGGCTGGCTGATCACGGTGCAGGGACCATTGTGCTGAATGGGCGACGAGATCCTGACTCTGGCGCCAATGAAGTGATTCAGAATCTCCGGGATAGTGGCGTTGATGTTCGGGTGGAAGTGGCAGATATCACCGATTTTTCGGCTGTTGACGAGTTGCTCGCAAGGATTGATGCGGACATGCCACCCCTAGGTGGCGTTGTACACTGTGTCGGTGTTCTTTCCGACGGTGCTATTGAGAATCAAACATGGAAGCGGTTTGAGAAAGTCATGTGGCCCAAAGTACTGGGTGCGTGGCATCTTCACCAAGCTACTAGAACAAAAGACCTCGAATTTTTTGTATTGTTTTCCAGTGTGACCGGAGTTGTTGGCAACGCGGGTCAGTCCAATCATGCTGCCGCTAATTCTTTCCTAGACCAGCTTGCCGCACACAGACGTACTCTGGGTCTTCCTGGCCAGTCCATTGCCTGGGGAGCATGGTCCGGAATCGGCGAAGCAGAAGAGCAGAGGCAACGGGTTGAACAGCAGCTTGCACAGATTGGTACAGGTTGGCTAACCCCGCAGCAGGGGATGAATGCTTTCGACTGGATCGTGAAGCAGGATGTCACTGCATCGACAGTCTACCAGGTTGACTGGAACACCGTGAGAGGGGAACTAAAATTCGGTTCCCCATTCTTTGAAGAACTTTTCGATAAAGAGAGACTGCCGGCTAAGAAAGCCAAAGAAACCACCGTTCAAGACGGCCTCATATCTCAACTTCGCAGTACACCAGCGGAGGCACGTCAAAATCTTCTGGAGTCCTTTGTTCAACAGGAAATACAAGCGGTGTTAAGACTGTCATCACCACCTTCGCCAACCGTTAGCTTTTTTGATCTGGGAATGGACTCCTTAATGGCGGTAGAGTTGCGGAATCGACTGAACCGCGCTCTTGACAGTGAATTTACAACATCGAATACGGTGGTGTTTGACTATCCAGATGTCTCTTCTCTGGCTCGCCATCTGGACATTGGACTCAAAAATGTCACCACTACTGACAAACCTTCAAATGAACCGACACCTAAGCTTCGCCAACCGAGACGTCAACAAAAACAGGAAGATGGTATCGCGATCGTGGGGATGGCGTGCCGCTTTCCTGGTGCCCCTGATTTGCCGGCTTTTTGGCGTCAAATGGAAGCAGGGAAATGCGCAGTCGTGGAAGGACGACGCGACCCTGGTTCATGGGATGGTATCTTAGGAGACCCAGAAGCTAAATCCGCACTTCATCGATTCGGCGGCTTTGTGGACGAACTGGACAAGTTCGATGCTAAGTTCTTTGATGTTCGTCCTATCGAAGCACGTGGAATGGATCCGCAGCAGAGAATGCTATTGGAAACCAGCTGGCAGGCACTTGAAGATGCAGGTATGGATCCCGCTCGTCTCAAGGGAAGCCGTACCGGCGTATTTTTTGGCATTTCCAAAAGTGAATATCAGCATCTGTTGGATACAAAAAGTGGTCAGAACAGTACTTATGGAAATTTGATCGGCATGGCTCTGGGTCGCATATCTTTCATATATGGAATTGAAGGGCCAGTGATGCCAGTGGAACTTGCTTGTGCGTCATCACTAGTTTCTGTTCACAACGCCGTCGTAAGCTTAAAGTCCGGTGAGACAGATATGGCCATCGCAGGAGGTGTGAACGTCATACTTTCGTTAAATACGACCAATAGGATGGACGATATTGGTATGTTGTCACACACAGGAAGATGTTGGTCTTTCGATTCTGCTGCAGACGGTTATGTGCGTAGTGAGGGTTGCGGAGCAGTAATCTTGAAGCGTTTGGTGGACGCTGAGTCGGACGGAGACAGAATTTGGGGAGTGATTCGCGGATCAGCAACGAATCAGAACGGTGCAAGCGGAAGCTTTGTAATGCCCAATGGACCTGCGCAACAGCGGGTAATCGAAGAAGCGTTGTCTAATGCAAACCTTGAGCCTTCACAAATTGATTTTCTCGAAACTCATGCCAACGGTTCGGATATGGGCGATGCGATAGAGATTCACTCGGCGGCGGAAGTTTATGGGCGTGAACGTACCGCGGAACATCCGTTATTGCTAGGGGCTGTGAAAACCAACATTGGGCACCTTGAGTCAGCCGCAGGAATTGCCGGGTTGATTAAGGTACTGCTGGCGATGAACCATGGAACAATACCAAAG
>CAZYSR010000502.1:0-2847 GCA_964649525.1 uncultured Gammaproteobacteria bacterium | reverse complement strand
ATGCTGTGTAGCTGCTGGGAATCTTCTGGCAAATGTAGAAGTCCCTCAGGCAATGGTTGACTCTTTCGAGAATCGCGACAAAACCAGACATTTTGCGGAAAGTTTGCTGAATGTACTGCAGGTCGGTTTAGACGCAGGTGGCGAAGAAGGTGAGGTTCGTTCGGCTGCCGTACTGGTAGCGAACCAAGTTGAATGGGCCGATGTCAACCTTCGGGTTGATTGGGCCGACAATCCAGTGACTTGCCTTAGATCTATTTGGCAGGAATACGAACCGCAACGAGTTGACTATGTGACTCGTGCCGTATCACCAGGTGACGCACCGTCATATGGCGTCCCTGGCGATATGTAGATTGCGAAAATTCAATCGTACGAATCACACCATTGATTCAAATCGTAGTATTGATTCACTCAGTTTGAGAGAATCAGTTTCAGACATTCTTCATGCAATTTTCGGTTTGAAGTGGCCAGCACTTGTTTACCGGAACCGAGTTTGATCGGTTTCCCATCCCAATCGGTGATGATGCCACCCGCTCCTTCGACCACCGGTACCAATGCCATCATGTCATAAGCTTTCATATCGGCTTCCATAACGATGTCGATGTAGCCAGACGCGAGCAGTCCATACGCGTAGCAATCAGCTCCGAATCGCCTTTCTCTGGCATTCAGTGAAACCCGATTGAACAACTCACGCTCTTCATCAGAGAACATATCGATTGAAGTTGCAAACACTGCGGTGTCAATCAGGCTTCTGTCAGGATTTGTGCGGCAGGGCCGTCCTTTCCAAGTTGTTGTCAAGCCGCGCGCACCACACCATCTTTCTTTCATGGCTGGTAATTCAATAATACCCACGATTGGTTCAGTATTTTCAGTGAGTGCTATCAGTACACCAAATGTCGGTAATCCGTAGACAAATGCCATGGTGCCATCGATAGGATCAAGACACCACTTCAATTGCCTTTCTGAGGTTGTGTCACCATATTCCTCGCCGAAAAAGTCGTGATTAGGAAACTGCTCCTTCACTCTGACTCTCGCCATTTCTTCTATCGCACAGTCTGCTTCAGTCACCCAAGTATTGTCCGGCTTGACCCACTGTTTCTTCGACTGTCTATAGTAGTGACGGGCAATATCGCGCGCTTTGTCGGCGATGCTATTTGCAAACTTTAAGAAATTTGCTATGTCGTGCTGGCTGCATTGTGTCGGGTTTGTCATATCCCTCTTATAGTTCGTAAAATTAAATCGAAACTTGCTTTTGGCAGATTGAACGATTGTCAAATGCGTCGCAAATTTTACGCCGAAATTCCGAACGAAACCAGAACGATGAAACTAGAGGCGGTCGCGTTGGAGGGGTTTTTGCACCTAATTTATTCGGCGGCACTAAATCAGGTGCTCGAATTGAACAATCTTAGTGAGTATCTTGGAAACAGTAGCTCAATCAAAAGGATGCACCATGAAGATTCAGCGTGGAGGTTTGGACGATCCTCTGGTTCGCGAACTAGTTGAAACCCATCAGCACCAAGCCCGTATCGAAACTGCGCCTGGAAGCAATCATGCCTTGGATTTAAAAGGATTGAAAGGCTCCGAAGTGGAGTTCTGGAGTATGTGGGAGAATGGCGATCTAGTGGCTATCGGTGCCATGCAAAGGTTATCGGCAGATCACTACGAAATTAAATCAATGCACACCATCAGCAACAAGAGACGAGGCGGTATCGGCAGTAAGATGTTACTTCACATCATTGACTTCGCGCGTGCTGAAGGCACAAAGCGATTGAGCCTTGAGACGGGTTCATGGGAGTATTTTCGGCCAGCGCGCGCCCTGTATTCGAAGCACGGCTTCGTTGAGTGCGAACCGTTTGCTGACTATGTATTGGACCCGAACAGTGTCTTTATGACTCTGGAATTGAATAGCTAACCGTCCGTTGAAATTTAAAATGCGCACAACTGTTGATATTACTACCGTTTAATACGGTGTCGAGGGCTATCACGTTACCGTGCGATATCAGTTTTGGGAAGAACTTTCGGTGAACAGTATCGCTAGAGAAAAATCCGTGGAAAACCTGTGAAAATATTTGTGTTTCCACCACGAGTAACATCGGAGATGCTGAAGAAGAATTGTTGTGGCTTTTTGACTCAGGTGAAATTTACAGCCCCTAGCGAATTGAGATGCGAATTGGCGTAGAAATTGCGCAGTTCATGTTCGGGAAGTTCGACCTAAGCGGAATTTAGGCAATATTCTGGGAAAAATTTATTTCTTACCTCTGAAATCGCTTGTATAAATTGACATCTTCAACAGCACGAACATCTCAACTATTTTGTCTAAGTCTTACCCGAAACTGTTCACTCCGATTTCCTTTCGTAAGTTGACACTGCAAAATCGCATCATTGTGTCACCGATGTGCCAGTATTCGTCTCACAACGGTTGCGTTTCTGACTGGCATATGATGCATCTTGGACAGTTTTCTGTCGGTGGCGCAGGCTTGTTGATCATGGAAATGACGAATGTCGAAGCCAGGGGGCGTATAAGCCCATTTTGCGTGGGTCTGTATAGTGACGAAAATGAAGCTGCATTAAAGCGGATTGTTGATTTCTGTCATCACTACGGGAGTGTGCCAATTGGTGTTCAGTTGGCCCACGCAGGACGAAAAGCGTCGACGAGACCTCCTTGGCAGCATCGAGCGTATATACCACCGTCTGAAGGTGGATGGATTCCTGCAGCACCATCTCCAATCGCTGCAGCCGTGGGCGCGACTGTGCTCCACGAGCTTGAAAAAAATGAAATTGGTAATTTAGTAAGTGCGTTTGCTGAGTCTGCAATCCGGGCAAATCGAATCGGTTTTGCAGCGATTGAAT
>CAZYSR010000501.1:0-1552 GCA_964649525.1 uncultured Gammaproteobacteria bacterium | reverse complement strand
GAGCGAGGGCAGGAAACATGTACATGAGGAACATGGCGAAAAGTACGATTCCGAGATAAGGCAAAATTCCCTTGAAAATTTCGACTAGTTCGATGTCCTTTTTTAATACCCCTTTCAGGTAGAATGCCGACATTGCCATCGGAGGTGTCAGGAACGAGGTTTGCAGATTCAACGCCACAAGCATAGCGAAAAAGTACGGATTGACATTGAATGTATCCAACATCGGTAAAAATATTGGTACGAAAATGATCAAAATCTCAGACCACTCGAGCGGCCACCCCAGTAGGAAAATAATCAACTGAACAAGGATCAGAAACTGCCATGGCTGAAGATTCAAGGCGAGAACCCAGTGCTCGATGACATCATGACCACCCAAATAGGAAAAAACGGACGCAAATGTCCATGATCCTACAAACATCCAACAAACCATTGCAGTTGCTTTTGCAGTCAAAAACACTGATTCCTTGAGTTTTTGCCAAGTGAGTGATCGGTATGCCAGGGCTAGTACCAGACCGCCCAATGCACCCATTGCGGCTGCTTCAGCGGGAGTAGCCAAACCACCAAGAATTGACCCTAGAACCAGCATGATCAAGACGGTTAGTGGTACGAAAGACACCAGTAGTTGCGTGTATATTTCAATTCGAGATACACTGTCGTCGTAGTCCGGCTTGGGGGCAATCTGTGGATTGACGAATGCTCTAATCAGTACGTAAATAATGTATAGACCCGCCAGAAGCAATCCTGGAAATACCGCGGCTGCGTAGAGTCGAAGTGGCGATAGTTCAGCAATTGCTGCATAGACAATCAGCATAATCGAAGGTGGGATCAAAATTCCTAGCGTCCCTCCCGCACAGATCACGCCAGCGCTGAAATCCTTTCGGTAGGCTGCTTTCACCATTGCAGGGAAAGCAAGTAAACCCATTAGAGTGACTACAGCACCCACAATCCCACTCGCGGTTGAAAAAACGGTGCAGGTTACCAATGCGGCAATTGCCATCGAACCGGGAAGATTGCGTGCTGCAAGCTGAAGAGACGAAAATAGCCTGTTGACGATATTCGCCCTCTCTACAACGTATCCCATAAATAAGAATAGTGGTATTGCCACAAGGGTATCGTTCTCCATAACGGAGTACGTATTCTGGTTCAGGAGATAAAAGATTTGATTGTTGAATGCGTCGGCGATAACCTGGATTGACCCGGCTTGATGGTACGCAAAATAACCAAATCCAACACCCATAGCAATGAGTGTGAAAGCGATCGGAAATCCAAGCATTACCAAGACAATAAATAGTCCCAGCATCAAAATCGCGACTTCTGGATTGGTCATATTGGCTAAGGCTGCAGGCTGTAAATTAAACGATGATGGATGGAAGAATCATCCAATATCTTCCGAAAACTAGGTTAGCATTTTTTCGGTTTCTTGGATGTCATCGAGTCTTTCAAGCCACTCCCCGCTTCTCATGGCTTTCCAACATCTCAGAATTTCAGCGATGCCTTGAATGATGAGAAGCCCGCCAGCAACAGGAATCAATGTCTTGAAATAATAGATTTG
>CAZYSR010000500.1:0-1931 GCA_964649525.1 uncultured Gammaproteobacteria bacterium | reverse complement strand
CAACTGTTGCGCCTACGATGCCGGTTGTGGCGGCAAGCAGCATACCGACAAAAGTAACTGAAATACCTAGCCCACCGCGCAGCTGTCCAAAACACTGTCCCATTGTCGTCAGAAGATCTTCAGCGATCTTGGATTTCTCGAGCATTACCCCCATGAAAACAAATAATGGGACTGCAACCAGTAGCTCGTTGGTCATCACACCGAAAAATCGCGATGGAAGGGCGTTGAAAAACAGCATGTCAAAGACGCCCATAGACTGCCCGATCAAGGCAAACACCACACCAACCCCCGCAAGAGTGAATGCAACCTGATACCCAATCAGCATGGCTCCGCAGATTGTTATAAGCATCACCATGGCAAGTAGCTGACCGCTATCCACCTTGCCCTCCTTCGAAATCTTCTCCAATTTCATCTGCGTAACGACCAGTTACCAATGCTGCGCTGCTTCGAATAATGATTGCTATAGCTTGCAGAAACAGCAGAGTGAAAAATGCGAGCATGGTTGTTTTAAACAGGTACAGACCTGGTAATCCGCCAGCCTCCTGAGAAACTTCCAGTCGTGACCAGGACAGCAATACGTACGGAATCGTATACTTGGCGATGACATACAGGGAGGGCATCAGCAATAGAATTGTCCCGAACAAATCAACCATAGCTCTATATCGAACGCTGGCGCTGCGGTAGAAAATGTCAACTCGAACATGCCCGCCCGCCATCAGTGTATAAGCCATGGCCAGCATGATAATGGCACCATGCATCCATACGTATGTTTCCTGGAACCAGACCCAGCCTAAACTGAATCCATATCGCAAAGCGGCAACCGTAAAAGTAATGATTGCCATTGAAAATGCCAGCCAGGCAACTGTATGTCCGACTTTTTTGTTGATGGTATCGATGAAATCAGCGATACGAACAAAGTTGTGCATTGCAGAAGACATCAATACTCGCTTGGAGTCTAAACTGGTCGGCGAAAGGACTATCGACCAATCAATGAAAAATTGATTTCAATTAGTTGACTGCCTTTAGCGGCACCTTTATCTCTTGGCGCTGCTCAATGGCTTGTAACTCCGCTTGCTGTGTGCGTGAAAACAACTGCCGAATCCTGCGCAAGGCTTTGTCAGGCTTCAGGAACACTTCCATATACTCATCATCATCGAAATCAAACATTTCCTGTTGCTTTTCCAGTGCCCACAAATCCTCTGCGACCACTTCAGGAAACATTTCCGCGACCCGACTTGCAGCTGATGTATTCGGGTCCCCTTTCGACATGTGATCAGCTTTACAATTCACACACCAGCGCCATACATGGTTCTTGTCGTCGATTGGTGTATGCGTATGAAATAGCGTATACCCGCGAATGATGTCATCCTGATCCAATTGACCAGGAGGGGCTACGCGCATTTCGACTCGTGTCAGACCAGGACTAACCATGCAGTGGGAGTGATCTCGGTCCACGACGTCATATACGAACCAATCCTGTAAGAATGGAGGCTGTGTGTAACTCTCTGCGAGCCGAATGGTTTTAACGAATTTATTGCCGTTCTCTTCACCCTCAATAAGCTTTATCGGAATTCTACTGTTGTCAATATCTCCAATGTTACCGTCGTGCAATGGATAAAAGTGTGAAATATCCATTAAATTTTCGATCAACAGCAAATAGTTAGCTCTGACTTCCATAGGTCCTGAATGGATGGACTCCCATCTATCTGATGAAATTTCAGGCGTCTCAGGCGGGCTGACTTCTTCGGCTTTTTCTCGGTCCCCAGGCCAGATCCAGACCAAACCCTGCTTTTCGATAATTGGGAACGGTTTTAGTTGCAGTTTAGAAGGAATGTTTCCATCAGGGTGAGAGGGAACCAACACACATTGACCGGTGGAATTGTAACAGAGTCCGTGATAAGGACACTCGAGCGTACCATCGGGCATAATTC
>CAZYSR010000499.1:0-9396 GCA_964649525.1 uncultured Gammaproteobacteria bacterium | reverse complement strand
CCAGTTTGATTTTCGGAACAAAATCGACAACATACTCTGCGCCTCTGTAAAGTTCAGTATGTCCCTTTTGTCGTCCGAAGCCTTTGACTTCCGATACAGTCATTCCTTGAATTCCAATATCCGAAAGTGCTTCCCTGATATCGTCCAATTTGAACGGTTTGATAATGGCAGTGACGAGTTTCATGTGGTACCTCCACAATTTGTATTTACTTTTAATACAGCAATATTCATGCCAGATAAATTAATTGAATTCTAGGTAATTTTCGTTGAATATGCACCGAAATGGCGCGAAATCACATAAATGGTGCAAATTTAGCGCGACAAAGTTCCGGAATCGGAACGTCACGCCATAGACAGCTTGGCGTGGCGAGAGACCTTAGTCGCAAATCAGTGAGTAGCTTCGACGAGTGGATTTTTGACGAAAGGGAGTGTACCGACCAGACAGACTACCGCTTTGAGAATGTTGAATTTTATTGAGAGAAAGAATGGGGGAATCGATTCAAAATCTACAACTATTTTGATTGGAGAAATGTTGCCAACGATGCGTTGAAGGCTTCAGCTTTTTCAACATTGGAAAGATGGGCTGCACCTTCGATGACGGTCAAACTTGATCCGGAAATCCGATCACGCATGACGCGCGACTCCGCGACAGGTGTAGCTAGGTCCTGATCGCCGGCAATTATGTGCGTCGGAACAGAAATTTGGTTCAGTTGTTCAACGTAGTTCAGGTTATAGATCGCATGACAGCAGCCCACATAACCATAGACGGGTGTTTCTAAAAATTGAGCGTGAATCCGTTGGTAGTTCTCTGTCCCCATTTCTCGGTAGCGTTCTGTAAACCACCTTTCCATTGTAAAGTCGACCAGGTGATGCATGCCAAAACGCTCGCCGGTCTGGATTCGGTTCTTCCATATCTCCTTCATTTCCTCCCGAATCACCGACATTGTGTTACAAAGTGTCAGACTCTTGAGTCTCTCTGGAGATTTCAGAGCCAATCCCTGGCCAATCATGCCACCCATCGACAGTCCAACCCAATGCACTTTTTCGATACCCAGTGCATCAAGGAGTGTGACTGCATCATCAACCAACAACTCCATCGTATATGAACCAGGTGGTGCTGAAGAATTTCCATGCCCGCGGGTGTCATAACGCAGAATATGAAATTTCTTCGAAAATTCATCGATTTGCGGTTCCCACATGATCAGGCTCGACCCGAGTGAGTGGCTGAGTACTACAGTATCACCTTCTGATTGTCCAGTCGTTTCGTAGTTTGTTGTGATTTCGTTGGTTTCTATTTTCATGTCGGCGTTTGTATTTGTCGAAGTGTAAACTGTTGACGAAACAGGTGTTCATTCTCTTGAAATTGAATCTTGGGACCAGCGACCCAGCGAGACCAATTGATTTTAGGAAATCGAATCGCTGATTCATCTTTTATTTTGTCCGGAACATATGTGATGTCGAGGACGGTACAGTAATTGATGGCCTCACGATAAAGCGCAGCTCCACCGATAATCCAGACATCTTCGTATCGCGCATTTTTCAGCGCCTGTACCAAATCTGAATAGTGATCAGTATTGGGATGGCTGGTGCTCGTAACGACGATATTCTGTCGCTCTGGCAGAGGTTTTCTAGGCAGCGACTCCCAAGTCTTCCGTCCCATAATTACAGTGGAATTGAGCGTCAACTTTTTGAAGCGACGCAAATCGGCGGAGTAGTGCCAGGGAATTTTGCCGTTTAACCCAATCACCCCATCAGCAGTCATGGCTACGATAATCCTGGCTTTCTGTTTCACCGGGACTTATCGGTCAAACCGCCACGCGAAATTTGATCGCCTCGTAGGGCCTGTAGTTGGAAATCTGAAAAGTGTCCAGAATCTGCTCGGTGGATGCATCCAGGATGTCTTCAATATCATCCAGCGACTCAATCGAATCGGAAATTTTGATTTGTGGCAGTTTGCGCGGTACTCGCTTTAGCTGTTCAAGCAATCCTGGTACATGATCATATTCGCTATCTGAACCGTCAGGTTTACAGGTGTAGACATGTGCGTCCACAAGTGTATGTCCAAAAACCCCTGCACGAATACCGGTTAAATGCGAAAAAAGTTCAAGAATCAGCGCGTAGCCGGCAATGTTGTATGGAACACCAAGGGCGATATCTGCACTGCGTTGTGTTAGATGCAGGCACAAGATAGGTTCATCATTTTCATCGAACTGAACATTCATCACCCAAAAAGCGTGGCATGGTGGCAGATAGCTGCTCTGAGCGTTGGAAGGCGCCCATGCTGAAACGACATGTCGGCGACTCATCGGATTTTTCTTAATCTGATCGAGAATCCAGATGATTTGGTCATTGGACTTGCCATTTACACCTTCAGGCATTGGAAATGAACGCCAAAAATTTCCATAGGCGCTTGGAACATTGCCATCCTCGTCTGCCCAAGGGTCCCAAAATTTACAGCCATGTTTACGAAGCAGCCCAATATTGGTGTTTCCGGACAAAAACCACAAATTTTCAATGACGCTGTTCTTCCAGGAAATTTCCTTGGTGGTCAGCAGAGGAAATCCGTCGCGAAGGTCAATTTGGTAGTTGTAGTTGAACGTTGACAGGGTATCAACGCCGGTGCGATTTTCCTTGCGTCGACCGTGTTCAAGCACGTGACGCGCAGCATCCAGATATTGCTTCATTCTTGTTTCAAAAGCAGGCGCACTGAAATCGCTCTGTGATTAAGCTCCAATTGGTAAATAATTCAGAAAAATGAAACATCCTGACGTACTGTTGTTGATGCGGCAACCAGGTTGAAACTTTGTCGCATGGATTAAATTACTAGCCCTGTGCAGTCTCATGTTTGAAGTATTCTTCGAAAACGAAGCGGGCGAGCCTCGCAGGCTTGATGTACCACTTTTCTTTGTTCACCACTACTGCCGCGATGGCAACTTTGTCTTTACCTGAGTCACCGTAACCAACGAACCATTCTGTTTTACCCTTTGGGTTGTGCCCCGTCAGTGATCCAGTTTTCCCACCGACATCCAGGTTGACATAGGGCCCTCTAAAGAATGTTCTGAAGTGCTTCTTTGCTGAACCTTTTTTTACAGTGGCCCTCATCAGAACCCGCAATTCATCTGAAGTCTTCTTATCGAACACCCGAGCAGAATCTGGTTCAGACTTGTAGAGCAAAGGACCGGAAGTATCTACTGCAAAGTCAATCAGACTGGGTTCAACCAGTACCCCGTCGTTTGCAATCACAGATGCCAGCATAGCTGCATGAACGGGAGAGATGGTTGTATCCAACGTATAGCCTGAAGCCGCTTCCGCTATCGACCATTCGTCACCAGAATGAAACCCGGTTTTACTCGATTCAATGGAAAAGTCAACTGGTACAGGACGATTGAAACCGAAATCATCTGCATAGGTCTTTAGAGTTTCCGCTCCGACATCATAAACGCCGATTCTGCCGAAAACTGTGTTGATCGATAATGCGAATGCTTTACTAAGTGAGGTGTTTCTGGTCCATTTATTGGTCTTGTGCCGCAGTACATTGGATTTGTACAACGATGAATTCTTTCCGTTGTATTGATAGATTGATTCCGGTCGGGCAACCCCGGTATCAATAGCCGCAGCGGCAGTGACGATTTTGAACAGTGAGGCTGCCGGAAAACCAGAATGCACCGCCAGGTTATGATTCAGGCTGTTGTCTTTGACAAAACTCGACATTGCCAGAATTCGACCGGTGTGCGGTTGCAAGACAACAACCGCTGCGTAATCCGGACCATAGCGTGCGATAGTATCGTCAATAAACGAGTTCAGTTCAGGTTGGATGTTGTAGTGAACAATTGCATCAAAATTCGATTGTTCACTATTAATGGTGACGATACTTGGAAACTCGTTGGCGATAATTTCCTCTGAAATCGAATCTGACAAGTGGTGTTTTTGAATTCCCCATACCTCACCAAAGTCGCGGCTGGTTTCGAGTCGGGACTCGGGGTATAGCGAAAATGCCACCAAAACCACACCTGCCAGAATTAGTTTTGGAATCCAGGCCAGAATTCTTTGAGACAGCGGCCGGGGATCTATTCGATCGGATGATCTGGCATAAATGGGCTGTGTTGAGGGTCGACTGTACGATTGACTGTGTCTGTACCCCCGAGGTAGATTTGGGTTATGTTTGCGCGGCATTTGAAATACGGAAGCAAAAACTCAACACTGAAAGTTCAAATGGCAAAAATTATCTTAAAAATTTTACTTGAACTACTCCTTGTCATTTAACAAAAAAATGACTGTTCCATCAACAAATTGCACTGATATGACTTCTGAAGCATTGATTGACCCAAGAGGGGCGTCAATAGAAATGATATGAATGGCATCTTTTACGTGGTGAACTGTGTTGCCGTCATCAACTGCGATAGGGAAATTTGTTTCGGAGTAGGCGCAGACAAAATTGAATGCCGATTGAGCGTTGAAATCACAATTGATTGTGTAGTCTTCCCTACAGGGGGCTGGATGCCAGCTGGAGTTTGAGTGAATTTGTGGTTGAGCGCGCCATTCTTCCACAGGAGTAATCAGAAGTTGTTCCAAACCAGCGATAGCTTCTGTCAACAGGATCAATTGAAGTGTCTTTAATCTCGCACCTGCGGGGTAAGCAACTGGTGTAAACCACAAGATTGCTCCGGCATCGATCGAGTTTGTTACCTCGTGGAGCGTAACACCTGTTTCGGTCTCTCCCGAACGCAACTGCCAGAAAATCGGGTCCACTCCTCTGTATCTTGGCAATTTGGAGGGATGGATGTTGATGCAGTGGGTTGACAGACGAATGATCGACTGCGGCAGTTTTTTCGGATAGCACGATAACAGAAAAATCGATGTCGAATGCAAGTGAAGGAAAGTGATTAATTGGGCATTGTCACCAACGAAATAACAGATTGGTAAGTCGTTGCTATTGGCAAGTTCTACAATCGGGTGCGAACCGGTACGAAAAATAGAAGATTTTGAGGCAGATGGGTGGTCATCCGAAGGCGAGTACGCAGCTAAGACGATCGCCCGCAGTGGAAGATTCTGGCGAATCAGGCACTTGAGGGTGATGTGGGTATATTGACTGAGCGACCCAAACAAGACAATACTGGTGCTTTCAACCCCCACGTCCGCAAGTCTGTAATTTAGTTCAGAAATGGCACGCTCATGCCTCTTCGCACCGCTGGTCGCTCGGAGAGTACATCAAACCACCGCTTTACGTTTGGGTAAGTCGCAAGATCAATTGACTGCCACTCAAATCGCGCAGCCCAGGGATATATTGCCATATCCGCAATTGAGTAATCTTCTGCAACGTATTCTACTGTCGCCAATCGCCTGTCGAGGACCTTGTAGACTTGATCTGCTATTCCATCAAAACGGCCAATAGCGTAGGGAACTTTGGTCTTTGCAAATTTACGAAAGTGATGCAACTGTCCAAGAGCGGGTCCGAAATTTCCCACCTGCCACATCAGCCACTGCAGAATAACAGACTGTCTGCTTGGAACTGTACTCCAGAATTGGCCGGTTTTCTGTGCCAGATGAATGAGAATTGCGCCTGACTCAAAAATTGGTAGCGATTTGCCGTCATCCCCCTCAGGATCAATAATAGCGGGAATCTTGTTTGCCGGACTGGTTACTAAAAATGATTCATCGAACTGCTCGCCTTTACCAATGTTAATTTCTTGAACATCGTAGGGAAGGTTCATTTCCTCAAGCGCAATTGAAATTTTTCTTCCGTTGGGTGTGCCCCAGGTGAATAGTTGAATTTTTGAACTGGACATTGAGTCTCTCTCGGGTTAAATCTTAATTTTTGACGAAAAGTTGACGCGGATAATTCGCAAGGAGTTCCGGACCGTTCTCTTTGACCACAAAGCTCTCGGTAATCTCAAATCCCCAATCATCCCCCCAGATTGCGGTCATGAAATGAAACGTCATGTTTTCTTTGAGTTCACTGGTGTCTCCAAGTCGCAGGCTGATTGTCCTCTCACCCCAGTCGGGCGGATAACTGATTCCTATCGGGTAGCCAGACCGGCCATCTTTGCTGATGCCATATTTGTTCAGTGCTTTGTTGAATGCAATGATTATGTCTTCTGCCACATTACCGGGCTTGGCCGCTTCAAGACCCGCTGCCATGCCATCAAGAACTGCTTTTTCGGTGTTGAAAAACTTGTCTGGCGGGTTGCCCAGGTAAATTGTCCTGCAAAGTGGGCAGTGATAGCGTCGATGACATCCGGCAATCTCAAAAAATGTACCTTCATCTCGCTTAAGCGGTAAGTCATTCCAAGTCAGGTGTGCAGCCGCGGCATCCGGGCCAGAGGGAACCATTGGCACTATGGCTGGGTAATCGCCACCATGACCATCCGCACCCATCATTGCGGTGTGGTAAATTTCTGCAATCAGTTCATTCTTGCGCATGCCAGGCTCAATAATTGCAAGAATCTTTTTGTGCATTTCTTCAACGATCCGGCCAGCACGTCTCATGTAAATCAGTTCCTGTTCCGATTTCACCGTGCGTTGCCAGTTGACCAGTGTATTGGCATCGACAAATGTTGCATTGGGCAATCCGGTTTGTAAGTAGGCTAAAGTCGCGGCAGAGAAGTAATAGTTGTCCATCTCGACTCCGACACGTAGACTTCCCCAACCGCGGTCAACGATGATCTGAGAGAGCAGATCCATTGCGTGTCGATCTGGGGTCATGACGTAGTCATCCGTATAGAAAAGTACACTTGAATCAGGCATATGAACCGTTCGGTGTGCACCTTTTGCATCCATGGCACGTCCATACCAGATTGGTCCATCGGACAGTGTCAGCAGCACACATTGCGGAGTGTAAAACGACCAGCCATCGTAACCTGTGAGCCACGCCATATTCGATGGGTCAACGGTAATAAGAAGTTCAACACCCTTTTGCTCCATTGCGGCGCGGGTCTTCATAATGCGGTCGTCGTACTCGGCTTGTGTGAAACTAGGGTTTGGATTGGGCATTTCAGATTTCCTTGATGCGTTTGAATCGGAGATTACTCTGATTTTACAGAGTCAAGCAATACTGACAAATTATGCTACTCTTTGTGCCAAAAGGTACTTATTTGACATGCGTTTGCACATGACGAGTATAGATACAAATTGGGTTATGGTTGGTGGTCACAAATTACTTGCGTAATATTCGATTGAATTAAGCGAAGTTTCATGTTGTCTAGTTCCACAATAATGAAACAGGAAAAAATCGAAGCTTTATTTAATAAAATATCATATATGACGTTTTATGAAATATATAAGGCTCAGGACGAGATTCTCACAACAATTATGAACAATGAGGATTCGCCTTTTTCCCAGATCATTTTGGCCGGTGGGACAGCATTGGCTCGATATTACCTTAATCATCGAGTAAGCAGGGATCTGGATTTTTTCCTGCCTGGCAACTTTGATACTGCCATTGTGGAAAAGCAATTTAGCGATATAGGTATACCGTTATTTGACGTTACTCGAATTTCCAGTGGTCGATTTGTCACTCAACTTCATGGTTGGGCTCAAATCAATGGACACAGAATTAAAGTCAGTGTGATTGAGGATTTGTTTGCACATATGTTTGATGTTACAGTCATCAACAATGTGCGTACAGAAGTTATTGATGGGCTTTATCACCGTAAACTGCGTACGATTACAGGAACTGGATATTCTGTCAGCACCGTTGGGCAGGACCAATTACAAGGTGGTCGGCAGAATGCACGGGACATTTTCGATTTGTATGTATTGGATAGTCAACAAGAATCAATTAGTCAGTTTGTTGAGCGCATCAATCGTCAGGGTGCAAATTTTCCCGTTGACGGCTTCATTCGGGGAATTTCTCGGATGCCGTGGATTGAACTAATTGATGAATTCGAGTTGTTGGAAACGTTGCCTGATTTTCACAAAATAACAGCTTACGATGCAAAGCGATATTTCGATGCGGTTCTCAGTGCACTGAGTACCCCTTGAATCAATCGAAAATGGACAAAGTAGAATTTTTAAGACAGGCATTTTGGTCGGGAGCGCCGACATATCGACAGTTTCGTGGATACTTGCGAGATGCAGAAAAACACAAAAAAATTGTGGCAACTGCGTTTCGGCATTTACCTATGAAATTCATATTGGAGGAACACGGAAAAGAGCGGTTTATCAGGGACTGGCCGAAAATTCGAAGCGAGTTCAGCTTTGATCAACCGTTAGATCAAAAACCTTTAGAAACATATGATGCGATTTGGGGGCTTTGGTGTGTTGGTGACTGCCAGTACCCAGTATCCTCCACTGTTGCTCGACTTAGTAAACGACGAAAGCAAATTATGCGCTTGGCCATCAACGAACCTGGCATCTCGATCTACAGCTTGGCAAAACAGCAAAGTCGGAACTATTCCAGTGTATATAGGGATGTCAAGTACCTAATTGATCGAAGATTACTTGATGCAACGATGGCGAAGAGTTGTGGGCGTACTATAAAGAAAATTGTTGCACCCGATTCAATAAATTCGCGGTTAGTACGAAATTAGTGCCTTAGGCATGCTTTGTTTGAGTGACGTGTGTAAATTCATAAGTTCAATACTCATTCAGTTGCAGTGAAATAAAAAAATAATTTACCTATTAGGTAAATAAATTAAAATGTATAAATGGAAATTACATTCCAGACGGCAAAACTTGAAAAATTATGTAAAGACCCGACGTATGCTACCCGCCGTCTTGGAAAAAACAACGCAATTAAGCTCCAACGCCGTCTAGATGACATTCTCGCCGCTGAAAAAGTATCTGACATTGTTGCAGGTAAGCCGCATCCTCTCGGAAGAGATCGTGAGGGACAGTTTTCGATTTCACTAGTAGGAGGTACACGCTTAGTATTCAAACCAAATCACGACCCAATTCCGAGAAAAAGTGATGGTAGCATTGATTGGGCAGTAGTTACCGCAGCAACTGTCTGTTATATAGGAGACTATCATGATTGATCAAAGTAGAAATTTTCAACCTGACTGGATAACCTCGCCAGGTGATACGATCTCCGATTTGATGGAAGAACGAGATTGGAATCAAGTAGAACTTGCTAAACGACTTGGATTTACTACCAAGCACTTAAATCAGTTAATCAAAGGCAAAGCATCATTGAGCGAAGATGCTGCTTTAAGACTTGAGCGAGTGCTTGGTTCGACAGCTAGGTTCTGGTTGAACCGAGAAGCCATTTATCGTGAAAGGTTGGCAAGACTAGAAGCGCAAAAACTCTATGCAAGTTGGACTGATTGGTTGGATTTGCTACCGCTTTCATGGTTGAAAAAAGTTGGTGTAATTCCGAATAGGCGGATTACCGAATCCAGAAAGCCGGAACTTGTGGAAACTTTGCTCCACTTTTTCAGTGTTGCCTCACCCAATGAG
>CAZYSR010000498.1:0-10741 GCA_964649525.1 uncultured Gammaproteobacteria bacterium | reverse complement strand
GATTGACGAGGTTGAAAAAGAAGGTGCTGCAAAAGTACACCTGACCGACGAGAAGGGCGTGGTAACCCCTTTCCCGATTCACTACAAGCCGCCGCCTGAAGGGGTTTCAAGCGACTGATTGAATACTCAGTTTCAGTTGTGAAGCCGCTACAAAGTGTATAGATTCAGCTGAATTTTGGTGAGTCTTTTTCGTCTTTTTTTGGCGGCTCCAATTCACCCAAGGTCTGCATCGTCTGTTCAAGAAAGTAATCTTCTTTTCCGTCTTCCGGCCGACACAACTCATTCACACCGTGAGCGACTGAACGATACAACTCTTTTTGCTGTTCGTCTATCTTGCTGATGGCGGAAACCGTGTCGATAAAGTGACTACGGACATTGGCACGATAGTCGTCATACTCTTTCCGTAGTGCTGCTAATTTGGCATCACTGTTATTCTTGCGGTTTTGATAGTTGGAATAAACAAGACCGGCGATGACGCCAACTATCACACCTACAATGAGAATAATTAATCCGCTGCCTGATTCCAACTGTTACCTGCCAATCTAAATTTGGAAACTTGTCTGTAAAAAAGGGGTCGTGTTCCCCCTCTTTATACTCAATTTCAGACATTCGCCGTGGAGTTTGAAATTCCTATCGGTTCATCATCCGCATAATTGATCATCTGAACGTAAGGCTCCTTCCAGACCGTCCACTCGCCAGTCTCCCGGTCGAATACAGCCATCACATTTGTCCGTTAGTACATAAGTTGGAATAAGCTTTATCTCCTTACTCTCTTACAAAGTCAATAGCTAAACGACACAAAATATCGTATCCGTTTACATAGGGAAGCGAATCGGGTTTTGAACCATTCACTGAACTTGGAACCTGGCGCAAACTAGAATCAAATTGTCACACCAGAGCATTGGTAATTGGCATACATCAATTTACCTGAGTGTGCAACTCAAAAAACGAGAAGTGTCGGCAAATTTCTTTTTTAAAGTTTTTCTAATTCTCAGAACCTTTATTCGATAGATTAAGCTTATTTAGTTTCTATATTTCAAAATATTCTAA
Source organism: uncultured Gammaproteobacteria bacterium (assembly GCA_964649525.1). Taxonomy (GTDB): domain Bacteria; phylum Pseudomonadota; class Gammaproteobacteria; order Arenicellales; family JAJDZL01; genus JAJDZL01. The sequence goes on along the minus strand of CAZYSR010000498.1, from coordinate 9,691 downwards.
ATTTCTGTGACTGTTTTCGTACCGATATTTTTGGACTAAGGTGGCATTATTTTCAGTCTGTAGACGCTTTGAATTCTGTATAAATCGCGTTCATATCCAAGGCTTTTCACCTTTGTAATTTGGAATGAGGCAATCGCAGAATGAAGGCTCCAAATATAGTGATTCTAATGGCCGATCAATTGGCACCGCACTACACGAGTACCTATGGTCACCAAGTTGTAAAAACTCCAAACATGGACCGCTTAGCGGAACGCGGCTGTCGATTCGATGCAGCTTACACCCCTTATCCGCAGTGTGCGCCTGCCCGGTTTTCGCTACTATCGGGGCAGCAATCCTGGAGCATCAGAGCATATGATAATGCTGCTGAGTTTTCATCATCCATTCCAACAGTCTGCCATTATCTGGGGCGCATGGGTTATCACACCTCCCTTTCCGGGAAAATGCACTTTATCGGACCAGACCAGCTGCACGGATTTACAGAACGGCTAACAACCGACATATATCCGGTTGATTTTGCGTGGACACCGAACTGGGAGGTCGCCGATCTGCGAGATGACACCTGGTATCACAATATGGACAGCGTTCACGAAGCTGGCGTTGCTGATATGACCTTTCAACTGGAGTTTGACGACGAAACAGCATTTCAAGGTATCCGAAAAATTTGGGAATATGCGCGTAATCCCGGGTCACAACCGTTCATGCTAGTCGCCTCATTTACCCATCCACATGACCCCTATGTTGCCAGACGCAAATGGTGGGATCTTTATTCACAAGACAGCATTGACATGCCTCAATTTGACATAGATTCAGTTCCGCAAGATCCACATAGCCAGCGTCTGCTGGTCGGTATGCAGGCAGATGTGTCACCACCTTCTGAATTGTCAATACTCAATTCTCGCCGCGCTTACTACGCCAATACTTCCTATATCGATGATTGGGTGGGCCAGTTCATCGACACACTTGAACAAACGAGAATGCTGGACAATACCATCGTGATCGTTACTGCTGATCACGGCGATATGCTGGGTGAGCGGGGCTTGTGGTACAAAATGTGTTTCTTTGAACAGTCGGTCCGGGTGCCGTTGATAGTGGCAGGACCTGACATTCAGCAAGCCTCGATTTCCAATGCGTGTTCGACATTGGACCTGATGCCAACTTTGCTGGAACTGGCATCAGGTGGCACTGACCGCACTGTAGATCTGGATGATTCAATTGACGGTCGCAGTTTGCACAAACTGCTGACGCGCGACGGAGCAGACGATGAGAGTTTTGCCGTCAGTGAGTATTCAGCCGAATGCGCCTCTCACCCAATGGTGATGATTCGCAGGGACCAATATAAGTACGTTCACTGCGACATTGATCCTCCCCAGTTGTTCGATTTAGAACTCGATCCGAACGAACTGAATAATCTGGCACAAAGCCAGTCACATCAGGAAATTGTCGATTCATTTCGGGATGAAGTTCTTGCTTGCTGGGATCTCGGACAGATAAGAAGCGAAATAATGGCAAACCAGAGGGCAAGGATTCTGATTCACGAAGCCATGGCAAAAAATCCGAATTTGTCCTGGGACTATCAGCCTTACCAAGATGCGTCACAGGCTTATGTCAGAACACATAAAACCTGGATAGACATGGCAACAAATTCTCGATTCCCGCGATTCAACGACAAAATAGCGAGTTGATTCTGACATTGAGGTTGACTTCGGTCAAAATCTCCTGTCAACTATCTACAACCATTGGGAAAATTCAAGATGGTGTCAGTGAAATCGTATTGATCCGCGCGGCCAATGTATCTGAATTTGGATCATCCAAAACAGTACTCACCAGGTCGGAAACCGCGGAGCGGGCTATGCGCAGCGTCTGCTCAAATGCTTGTGCTTGCGCCTCAGAAGACCCTTCCACTGCAGCCGGGTCGTCCATACTCCACTGTGCAGAAACCGGAGACGCAGGCCAAACCGGACAGACTTCGGCAGCGGTGTTCGCACAAACAGTCACTACTATGTCCATGGCGGATGCTGATTCTTCTGCGAATTCATCCCAGCATTTAGATTTACATTCATCGGTCGAAATTCCATATTTTTTCAGAACTTCAAGTGCCATCGGGTGAACTTCACCTTTGGGCTGGCCACCTGCACTAAATGCGTTAAACCGCTTGTCACCCAAGTGATTAAGCATAGCCTCGCATAGTATGCTGCGCGCTGAATTGCCAGTGCACAGAAATAACACATTGAATTGTTTTTTTGCTGTCAAAATCGTACCTTTTGGATGTGAGGTTAACTTGGCTTGATGAATGGATCATTTTATTCGCTTGCCAGAAGCTTCTGAATTGTGGCAAAATTTTCCGCATCTTGAAATCTCACCGACTCCGACACCAACACACGACAACAGGAGCTCAAAATGGCGAAGGTAATTCTCATTACTGGCGGTAGTAGAGGTATAGGTGCGGCCACAGCAAAATTGGCTGCTCGAAGCGGCTACAGGGTGGCCGTTAATTATGTTGCGCATAAACGCCGTGCTGAGGAAGTGGTAGACCAAGTTCGAGCGGCTGGGGGCGATGCCATTAAATTGCAGGCCGACGTATCCGATGAACAGCAAGTGATGGAAATGTTTAACCAACTTGATGAACACTTTGGTACGATTGACGCGCTCGTCAACAATGCCGGTGTTCTTGCTCCTCTCTCCCCTGTGGTGAACATAGACTCACAACGTATCAGACGGATTTTTGATGTAAATGTGGTTGGCTCGTTTATTTGTGCGCGAGAAGCAATTCGGCGAATGTCGACTGACCATAACGGCCAAGGTGGTTCAATTATCAACCTTACTTCAGGTGCTGCGCGTCTAGGCGCAGCAAATGACTATGTCGACTATGCTGCATCAAAGGCAGCAATCGACACCTTTACAATTGGACTGGCGAAAGAAGTTGCAACCCAGGGCATTCGCGTCAATGCGGTTCGTGCTGGATTCATTAAGACTGAAATGCATCTAAGCGTCGGTGGCAGTGAGAGATTTGAAAGTTTAAAACACACCATTGCGATGCAAAGAGTTGGTCTTCCAGAAGAAATTGCTGAAGCAATTTTGTGGCTACTATCAGATAGATCGTCCTATTGTACCGGTACGATTCTGGATGTCACCGGTGGTAGATAGGCTTCACTTGAATTTCCGGAAAACTTAAAGGACTCATCAGTGATGTCGCAGACAAAGTGCTTCTTCATCTTGTAGCAGCTAATGTAGGATAGGTGTATGGCACGCACAACTATTGATATCGACGACAAGGCCTGTGCCGCTGTGATGCATAGATTTCGTCTTTCCACCAAACGCGAAGCGGTAAATTTCGCGCTCCGCGCGCTTGCAAGTGAACCTTTTAGTGTTGAGGAAGCCCGTCGCATGCGCGGCTCGGGATGGATTGGCGAACTTGATGAAATGCGTAGCAATCGTAAAATTTGATTGATACATCACCATGGGTTGAGTTTCTGCGCGATACAGGCTCAACTGTTTGGTTCGACACTGAATCCCGAATTTTCTGCATTCATTCTCCGTTCAGCAGAATGTCTTTGACAATCTGTTGAAATCGTGCGACATGTTTTTCCATTGAGGGTGATAACGGACCTGGCGTAAATACACCCGCACGCAAATTTCTGGTAACTTGGGCGCAAATCCCGAAATCTTCTTCGACGATCTGTTTACCCCAGGTAAATGCTTCCTGTTTGGCATCGTCATCAAGTTCACCGTACCAGGCCCAGTTGATTGAACGGACATGGTTGGAACTATTTGACTCTACACGTTCTGCTTTGAAAATTTTGTCACCTAGAACCAGCTGAAGTCCCGGAAAGTGATAAACCCATAGTCCTTTTGCACCCCTGGCTTCTCGGGCACCACCGCTCGCACCATGCGTAATGTCAAATGCTACCGAACGACCGTCGTTGACCGAGAATAGCTGCACACCTCCGCCAGCCAGAGCCGTACCCAAGCGCGGGTGAATGAGATTGAGGTGGTATCCTTCGACCGTGTTATCGCAATATGTTTTCCAGTTGAGCTCTCCTTCAACGGTAAACTCACCAAAGTAGTCAAGACTGGACGGACCGGGGAAATCGGCACACAGCCCCGAAACCTCACCCAACCATTCATCAAAACCCACTCCTTTATCTCGCGAAATTTTGACGAAAACAAGTCCGTTCCAGACATGCACCTCAATTTGATGCAATGAAAGTGAATTCTTTTCATCCCCCAATTCTTCACCGAATCTAGGTGTGTTCTGCAACCGGCCATGATCATCATAAAGCCAACCGTGATAAGGACAACGAATAGAATTTATCCCGACACCGAGACCTTCCTTTAGCAGTGTTGAGCCTCGATGCCGGCAGACATTTAAAAATGCACGCAGTGTCCCATCCTGAGAACGAAGCACAAACACCGGCCAATCACAGATACGATCACACAGATAGTCACCCGGGTTCGATACCAGATGCGATGGGCCCATAAGCCACCAGCTAGGAAGAAAAATCCGATCCCGTTCCCTGGCGTAAATCTCTGAATCTACGTACCAGTCTGCTTCAAGCGTTTTTACCATTTTCGATTTAAGCTATTTCTAGATGAGTTTACTGAGCCAGATTTTCCGGCTTGCGACGAATAACAAAGTTCACAATCTGTTCGGCCACTGTTGGACCGGCTTCCAACAGAATTGAGTGCTTTAATCGAGGCAAGATCACAAGTTGTGAATCTGGCAGCTGATCAGCGATCATTCGATTAAGCCGCGGATTGCATCCACCATCATTTTCACCGGTCAGTACCAAAGCAGGTGCCTTAATCTCATGCAGCCAAGGCATCATTTCCGTACTAGCATAGATTCTAAACACATTTAGAAAGCTTTCAGCATCAGTCTCAACTACCTGCTTGAGACGCGCGTCGACAATTTCTGGATGCTGCTCGATAAATTCGTTGGTAAACCAGCGATCGGTCAATGTTTTCAGTACATTCGCAATGCCTTCCCGCTCCATTGCACGAACCACATTCCAGACCTTGATGCTGTCATCTTCTGTGCGACCTGCGGTAGTTGATAGCAACCCCAACGATTTCACACGATCTGGAAATTTTCTGGCGTAAGCCGGACCAATCATTCCGCCTAATGAGTGACCCGCAAAGTGAGCGCTGTCTACATTGCTGCGCTGGCGAACCAGCTCGAGATCATTGACCAGTTCATCCAAACCAAAATTCGCTTCGGACATGGGCGACTGACCATGATTTCGAAGATCATAGCTGATAACCTTGAAATGCTGACTCAAAATAGGAGTCATGAAACGCCAGATGCTACGGTCCGCACCAATGCCGTGAATCAATATCAACGGCTCTCCCTGACCTTCAATGCTGTAGTCACATTCGATAGCAGTCATGAGTCTCAACCATTATTTTGTTGGATTGAGGTACCTTTGATTACCTCAATTGAGGTATCACCTCTTCGGCAAAACATTGTATAGACTCCAATGTTTCCTCCTGACTGACGCCAAAATTTATGTTCAGTACCATGCGATCAATACCCAGTTCAACATACGGCATCAGTCTATCGACCATCTCCCCGGGCGGACAAATCAAGAGGTTTTCGCCAAGCTCCTCAATCGACTGTTTGCGCGGCAGTGGTCGAATCATTCCAGCATCCACAATACCTGGCCCGGTAAATACGTTATCGAAACGACTGTAGTACGCATGAGCTGTTTCAAGGTGAGATCGACGAGCATGTTCACTTCGTGCAACAAAACCAACCCGTGATAGTGTCAGGGTGAGTTTTTCACCTGCCTCTGACAGTTCCTCTCTTGCCCGCTGAAATGAATTGACCTGCCTTTCCAACAGCGCCTGACCACCAGCAAGCGGAGTTGTTTGAATATGCATACCGTCCTTCGCATAACTGTAAACCCGATCTGGATTGACCACTGCGACCATCATCGGCGGTCCACCCAATCGCACTGGACGTGGCATAATCGTTAAGGGTTCGAAATTGTAATACTGACATTCCCAGGACACCTCTTCTTCACTCAGCAAAGCTTTCAATACTGCCAAAGCTTCGTCAAAACGTTCCTGTGTTTCAATAATAGGCACACCGAGACGCTCCATTTCAAACTTGTATGCACCACGTCCCACCCCTAGCAACAGACGTTGATCAGTAAATATATCTGCAGCCACGATTTCACCGGCAAATACCCGCATATCATGCAAAGGCAAAACAACCACTGATGTGATAATTTTAATGTTCCTGGTGTGTGCAGCAATTTTGACAGCGAACTGAAGCGGTGCCGGCATCATGAGAACATTGATCAGATGATGCTCTGTCATGGAGATGGATTCAAATCCGAGCTGATCTGCCAGAATCGCCTGCTCCACCATATCTTTGTAGACTCGATCACCCCCGTATGATTTGTCGGGATAATCTGCTGACAACTGAATACAAAAATCCATTTCAAACAAAGAGAAAACAGTCAGTTAACGAATTGTCAACCAGAGAATCGTTGATACCCTACACAAAAGTGATGTTTTCTGATCAGGTGTTAACCCGACGGAAGTGTGTCGAGGAAATTCGAATGCAACAGACTACGCTGCGGATTCGCCAACAGGCTGTCGAACCAGATCCAGTTCGTCAAATACGCTAACCAGCGCATCAATAAGATAGTCGATCATTTCGTCAGTATGCAGCGGAGTCGGGGTAATCCTTAAGCGTTCAGTACCGACAGGGACAGTAGGGTGATTGATATGTTGGACAAAGATGTCGTATTTGTCAAGCAGCAGGTGACTGGCCTCTCGACATCGTTTTGCATCGTAGACCATGACGGGCACAATATGACTGGGGTTAGGTAAAACTGGCAACCCGGCTTCGGTAAGTCTGGATTTAACAACATTTACATTGCGATGCAATCGAATGCGGGCCTGAACATCCTGCTTTACGTGCCGAACACTCGCTAGTGCTCCAGCTGCTGTGGCCGGAGGCATTGCTGTGGTAAAGATAAAACCACTGCCGAAGCAACGAATGTAGTCGATCAATAATGCACTGGCGGCTATGTATCCACCAACAACACCAAATGCCTTTCCCAATGTCCCCTGGAGAACATCAACCCGGTCTGACAACCCCTCACGCTGCGCGACGCCACCACCAGATTCGCCATACAGACCAACGGCATGAACCTCATCCAGATAAGTGAGTGCGTTATATCGGTCAGCTAAATCGCAAAACTCCTTAATGAATCCGATATCACCGTCCATTGAATAGACAGATTCGAAAGCAATCAGTTTGGGACGATTGATGTCAACACTCGCAAGTAATTCCTCTAAGTGTTCCACATCGTTGTGCCGAAATATATGTCGCTCACATTTACCAAACCGAACACCTTCAATCATGGAGGCGTGATTCAAAGCGTCGGAAAAGAGCACCATGTCTGGCAGCCCGCCTAGGGTACTGAGCACGGTTGAATTAGCGACATAGCCTGAAGTGAACACCAGCGCACTTTCTTTTTCGTGCAATTCGGCTAACTCATCTTCCAGCATCACCAGCGGATGACTGGTACCGGCAATATTACGGGTGCCGCCAGCACCGGCACCAATTTCCCTGACCGTTTTGCAAATTGCATCGGCGATCACTGGGTGCTGACCCATACCGAGGTAATCATTGCTGCACCACAAGGTGATTTCCCGGCCGACTGAATGATTCATGGCACGCGGATAACTCCCGGCTCGTCGCTGAAGGTCCGTAAACTCGCGGTAATTTCCCGCGTCTTTGAGACGGTCTATCGATTGGGAAAAAAGGGCATCGTAGTTCATTGTTTACTGACTTGAGTCTCGGTCAAACAAGCACCCAAATAAATTTGCGAAAAAGAAGTAGTAATTAAAACTCATCATAGCGGTGTAGATTTGCTGAACTTTTTCAGCAAATTCAGCCGGATATCCTTTACTGCATGCTCAATTTGGACAAGCAGTCTAGACCAGTAATTCTGGCAAGGTGACCTGCTATTTTCTATCAAAGCACAAAAAAATGGAAATTTTTATTCACAATGCACAATATTTGACATATTGCATAGCAGTTTGCACCCCCTTAAAACGAAAGTGTTTTTTGCATTTTGAATTTCAATTTCAAGAAATTTGAACGAGCACAAACGCTTTTGAGAAACTGGATTAGACGTGTAAATCAGGTAGAATAGCGACCTTGTTTGATCTTAAAGTACGCTTATTCATTCAAGCCAACTGCAACTGGAACGATACATGCAACTTCTCAACCCGGTCCGTTTTGTAATTTTCGATGTCGACGGTTTGCTGCTGGATACAGAACCGGTCTACACACAGGTAACGCAAGAAATTGTTGCCCGATTTGGCAAAACTTTCAACTGGTCGATCAAGGGTAACATGATCGGTTTGGCAGAATTGGAATCAGCTCGTTATCTAGTCAAAACGCTTGATCTTCCAATAACTCCAGAAGAGTATCTTTCCGAACGCAATGGAATGCTGCGAGAGGGATTTGCCAGATGTGATTCCATGCCTGGAGCTGAGTCGCTGGTCCGTCATCTTCATCGGCATGAGGTTCCAATCGCTGTTGCAACCAGTTCCTCCAAAGAGTTGTTTCAGGTCAAAATATCTCGACACACTGCCTGGTTTAATTTATTTCCGGTCATCGTGACCGGTGATGATCCAGACATCCGTCATGCCAAACCCGCGCCAGACCTATTTCTGACTGCAGCAAGCAAACTAGGAGCCGATGCGAAATCTGTTCTCGTTTTTGAGGACGCTCCATCCGGTTTGGCAGCCGGAATGGCTGCAGGTATGCGGGTGATCGTCGTACCCGACCCGAACATGGATCGATCGCGTTATGAAGGTGCGGTGGAAGTATTGGAGAATCTGAACTCCTTCGTACCGGGAAAATATGGGCTTCCTGAAATGAACTCGTGAGCGGTTAATCGCACCGGTTTCTCACCCTTTTACCGACTGCTGACGAATTTCACCGCTGCCACCATGCCAAGCAGTGCAAATGGAAGGCAGGATATAAAAACACTTCGAGCAACAAATTCAATCGTCTCCACAGAAGCACCCGTAGCCAATCCAGCGGCGTTCGCAACAATCCCTATCCAGGCTGCACCAAGCGCAAATCCCAGCCGATGAACGGTTGGAATCGCTGCGGAGGTTCGTTCGCGATCATCCGCAGCAACCAGTGTAAGCATTCGGCGAAGAATGCTCGACCAGGCTAAACCAAAACCAAATCCTTCCATGATCACAAGCAAACCCAGCAGGAGCAGTGGTCCTTCGGTGATGGCATAAACAAATCCAGCGATACCCACTGTCAGAATCGACATGCCCAGCATTATGACCCGGGTATCCAAAGACACCGGAACTCCTGATACCAATACTGCTGCAACGCTCCAGCCTACGGCAGTCAAGGCTACGACATACCCAGCGGCAATAATGGAAAACTGATGAATGTTAACCATGAACAGGGGGCCATATACCGTGATCGCCATTGCGCCCATCGCAAAACAGAGAATCATGGTCAAGCCAGCACTCGATCTATTCGTAACGCCAATCGGCCGTTTGGGCAGAAGTCGGTTGTCCTCAGCCCTGGCGTCCATTCTGAGAAACAGCCATAGAAGTGCGACTCCTGTCAATACCAGAGCAGGTGTTTTTGTGGTAGAAACGTTAATTCCTGCTGCGGCGATCAACAACACACCAA
>CAZYSR010000497.1:0-1953 GCA_964649525.1 uncultured Gammaproteobacteria bacterium | reverse complement strand
TTGTCTTCAATCATTCGTCGACCATGAACCTCCAGTATTCTTGAAGCGGCAAATCCGCCGCTTAGCGCTTTCCAAACCTGGTCTAGGTTCGCACCACCATGTTGCGCTAACGCAAATGCTTCAGATACCGCGCCGATGGTCAAGCCAACAATGATTTGATTGGCAGCTTTTGCAATTTGGCCACAGCCAATTTCGCCAATATGAGTAACCTGCTTTCCGAGTGCATTCAGAACTGGCTTCACTCTCTCCATGTCTGATTCGGACGCACCAACCATGATTGATAGGGTGCCATCAATCGCACCAATTTCTCCACCCGATACAGGCGCGTCGACATATCCAACAGACTTTTGATTAAATATCTTGGCGAATCCCCGAGTTGCCTGAACTTCAGTCGTTCCCATGTCAATCACGATCGAACCTTCACGAATTCCGTGAACGACACCTGAATCACCCAATAAAACAGATTCGACAGCTGGCGTGTCTGACACCATGCATATGACCATGTCTACCTTTGTTGCAACTTCGGCTGGAGAGAGAGCAGTTGCGAACCCTTCAGATTCCAGCTCCTTAATTGCTGGAATACTGCGGTTGAAAACGATTACATTTGCTCCCGACTTCCTAAGGTTGCGAGCCATTGGTTTGCCCATCAGACCGAGTCCGATCAATCCAATTTTTGTTGTCTTCAGAGCACACATGTTCTTTCTCCGTTGCTAAATTGAGGCTCACCCTCGCCTGGTAGATAATAATTCTGCATCTTTCTTCAATTTTAAAGTTTACGTATAGTGCACTTTCTCCTATTGACAAGTCAAGGTAATGCTCGTCGGGGGCAGATCAGGCTGCGTCACAGCTGTCTTGAGACCCCCGCATTTATGCCAGTGGGTACGATTGGTGCAGTCAAGACCATGGAACCGCGCGATCTGGAACGATTGGATGCAAGAATTATTTTGGGCAATACTTTTCATCTGATGCTAAGACCGGGATTGGATGTCATTGAAGAACACGGTGGGCTGCATAAGTTCATCGGCTGGAACCGTTCAATATTGACGGACTCCGGTGGATTTCAGGTATTCAGTCTTGCAAAACTAAGAAAAATTGAAGATCGGGGCGTTACGTTTCGTTCCCCCGTTGATGGAGCCAAGATCTTTATGGGTCCAGAAGAATCAATACAGGTACAACGGGTGCTTGACTCTGATATTGCGATGGTTTTCGATGATTGCACACCTTACCCTGCGACTAAAGATGAGACAGAGGCGTCCATGCTTCGGTCCATCAATTGGGCAGATCGTTCAAAGCAAGCCTTTGAAGGTTCCGAAAACGCGTTGTTTGGAATCATTCAAGGCGGTATGTATGAAGACCTGCGCAAACTGTCTCTTGACGGGTTGACGCAAATTGGTTTTGATGGTTACGCCATCGGCGGGCTATCGGTCGGTGAACCGAAAGACGAGATGAATTCAATCCTTCGATTCATAGCACCAAGAATGCCGGATGCGACACCTCGCTACTTAATGGGTGTTGGTACCCCACAAGATATCGTCCATGGTGTCGCTTGCGGTATAGATATGTTTGACTGCGTACTGCCGACCAGAAATGCGAGAAACGGTTGGTTGTTCACTTCGACTGGTGCGATCAAAATTCGTAATGCGAAATATCGAAAAGATACTCGTCCTCTAGATGAACTTTGTAATTGTCCATGTTGCAAGAATTTTTCTCGTGCCTACCTGCGCCATCTGTACCAGATTAATGAACCACTATATGCGCGCCTTGCGACGTTACATAACATTGAGTTCTACCTTGATCTGATGAAACAAATTCGCATTTCCATCGAAAATCAAAGATTTGATGAACTTTGCAGGGTATACGATGTCCCACTGCCATAGTATCAGAGCCATTCTCGTAAAAATTAAAGTTTTGACCTGAAAAGCTGGCGATTTCAGATTTTGAGTTGTGAACTAG
>CAZYSR010000496.1:0-2570 GCA_964649525.1 uncultured Gammaproteobacteria bacterium | reverse complement strand
CCACCCAATAACCCCGGCGGCATAGGAATTTTGGAGGCAAAGCGAAGCGATACCATTGTTAAGTGCAACGCTGGCAAATTTATCGAATGTAAGAACAAAAGCAGAATGTGCAAATCCATTCCTGGCATCACAGATGACAACACCCGGAGCAGTTTGCTTGAAGGCGGTTTTTGCTTGTCCGTTAACCTTGCCACAGAGGAGGTGTTCACAATAATGAGGCAGATAATTCAAACCGACATTTCGAATGCCGTCTGCTTCAGCATCGCGAATAGATTCAGCAACCGGCTTCGCGTTATCTGGATTCGCGCCACAACCGACAAGAGCATCAAGACTCAATGAATATACGTCATCCAGTGTGAGGTGGACAGTTTCGGTTGTAGCCATCATCAGATTGCGATAGTGTTGCAAATAACAGAATCAAACTTTTGCTTCAGCCGGTGCGTAACAGACTCCGGTACCGCCTAATCCGCAATAGCCAAATGGATTCTTGGCCAGATACTGCTGATGTTCTGCCTCTGCAAAGTAAAACTCGGAAGCTTTCTGAATCTCGGTAGTAATCGGGCCATACTTCTGGGTACGAAGCGACGATCCATAAGCTGAACGAGATTCGTGAGCTTGTCTTGACTGCTCATCGTCATAGACATAAATGCCAGATCGATACTGTGTACCTAGATCGTTACCCTGTCGCATTCCCTGTGTAGGATCGTGACACTCCCAAAACACCCGAAGTAGTTCCTGAAATGATAATTGGTTCGGATCAAACACAACCCGCACTACCTCATTGTGACCTGTCAACCCAGTACAGACCTCCCGATAAGTCGGATTTGGAGTGTATCCTCCCGAATAACCTGCCACAGTGACGTATACACCTTTGAGTTGCCAATACTGTTTTTCTACTCCCCAAAAGCAACCCGCTCCGAACATGGCCAGTTCAGTACCTTCGGGGTAGGGTTCAAATAAACTTCGATTGTTTACAAAATGGGTTCGTGATGTTTCTATCGGAACACTGCGTCCCTTAAGAGCATCCTGAGGTGATGGCATGGAACTTTTTCGTTTGAAGAACATGGCTGTGCCTCACTGTTCGATTAGTAAATTGCGTGTGCAGAATTCAGTCTGACTCATTTCAATGGTAGAGTCGACTCTCTGCCCGAAACTCGTCGTAAATAATTACTTCGAGTCTAACTCGCACAGAAAGTGTCAGAACGTTCAAGAGACCGAGCCAACTCGACAATGTCAACAATTAATCGGTCCTGATATCCGGTTAGCCAGATCGTAGCGGGTTGACTGTCATTCATAGCAATGCTCCGGAGCGGGAAATTCGTGCGACTTGACAGCATGAACATAGGATTTGATTGCAGTTTGAATGTCATCACTTTCTGCAAGAAAATTCTTGACAAACTTGGCGGGCCGCCCCGGATAAAAGCCCAACAAATCATGTAACACCATAATCTGGCCGTCTGTATGTGGTCCAGCACCAATGCCAATCACAGGTACCTGCAGGCTTTCAGTGATTGCCTGTCCAAGTTTGCTCGGTACACATTCAAGCAGTATGAAACTGGCTCCGGCATCTTGCAGAACCAGTGCTTCATCAATCATTGTTTTTGCTTGGTCCGGGTCGCGTCCCTGAACGCGATAGCCTCCTAGGTGATTGACCGACTGCGGTGTCAATCCCATGTGTGCGCAAACCGGAACCCCTCGTTCGACCAAAAGTCGGGTCGACTCCGCCAGCCAGGCGCCTCCTTCGAGTTTGACAACCTGCGCACCTTCCCTCATCAGACGTGCAGCATTTTCCAGAGTTGCATTCTCACTGTAATAACTCATGAATGGCAGGTCTGCCATAAGAAATGCGCCGCGATTGCCTCGTTGGACACAGCGCACGTGATACGTTACGTCTTCAATGGTTACTGGCAAACTACTTTCATGTCCTTGTACAACCATTCCAAGAGAGTCACCAACCAACAGCAGTTCAACGCCAGCTTCGCTAGCAGCAACTGCTTCACAATAACCATAGGAGGTGAGGCAAGCGAATTTTTCGCCGCTGAACTTCATTTTTCGAAATGTATTGATGCTGATCTTCATACCAGAGATATCCTGGACTTAAGCGGTTCAAAATTGATTCAGGAATTGTTTTTTTGCCAACTACAGAATTCAGACCAACTGCCGCCGCGCGGATGTTCTTCAAATATTTCCGTCAACGCGTGGTGCTCATCGGTAGAGGTCTGGACAATTTCTTCCAGAGATTTGCCACGTACCCGTACCCACATCCACAGCAGAATAATTGCCATCATTAGATAGAGCAGATAGGCAGATATTGACATTATTCAGGCCTCAAGTCTATGTCGGGATGTTCTGCAGATCGCGTCCCACTAATGGGCTGGTTGTCGTGAGCGTAATAGGTAAAAACGACTGCAAGTTTAACGCGATCCGTCTGATTGCGGCCAGCACTATGAAGCAATCGGCAATGAAAGAAGAGGACGTCACCGGCATTCAGTTCGACTACCTTGGCTGTATTTGTCAGTTGCTGGTTTTTCTTGACATCAGTCCTGAAAAACAGCGCCGCGTCAAATTGT
>CAZYSR010000495.1:0-3011 GCA_964649525.1 uncultured Gammaproteobacteria bacterium | reverse complement strand
TTTAACTCAGCTTCGCTGATCGACTCTGGAAAAATTCTTGCCACCTACCATAAGCACCCCTTGCCCAACTATGGTGTTTTCGACGAAAAGCGCTATTTTGCTCAGGGCGACAGGACGGAGGTGGTTAAGGTGGATGATATTCCAATAGGCCTCACCATCTGTGAAGACGTATGGGAAGACGGGCCGGTAGAACGCTGTGTTGAAAGTGGAGCTGAGATCATTTTCACTCTCAACGGTTCGCCATTCGATACCAGCAAAATTGAGTACCGGGAAAACGAAATTGTCGCGGCCCGTAGTAAGAAAAACGCAGTCAGTATTGTTTATGTGAATCTGGTTGGTGGTCAGGACGAGTTGGTTTTCGATGGCGGTTCGCTGGTAACCGACCCTAGTGGAGAAATTCGGTTTCGCGCCAAACACTTTGAGGAGGCTGTGGTACCAACTCGATTCGAACATCGTGAACGGGTGGAATGCCTGTCTGGCACAGTTGAACCAACACCCAACCCTGTGGAGAGCATATATAGTGCGATTACCCTGGGCGTTCGGGACTACGTACAAAAAAATGGTTTTCGAGGTGCAGCAATCGGATTGTCGGGTGGAATTGATTCAGCGTTGACCCTTGTAGTTCTGGCCGATGCATTGGGTCCTGAAAATGTGGAAGCTGTTCTCATGCCGTCGCGCTATACCCAGCAAATGAGTATCGACGATGCAATATCAGAAGCGGAGGCGCTTGGAGTGAGGTGGACAATGATCTCCATTGAACCAATTTTTCAAGCGTTTCTTGACCAGTTGCGTCCAAGGTTTGAGGGATATAGCATCGATGTCACTGAGGAAAATGTCCAGGCTCGCTGTCGGGGAACTCTGCTCATGGCGATCTCCAATAAGAGCAATTCAATTGTGATTACGACAGGAAATAAAAGTGAGGTTGCAGTTGGATATTCCACGCTCTACGGCGATATGGCCGGTGGATTTTCTGCTATTAAGGATGTACCGAAAATGATGGTTTACGAACTGGCCAGATATCGCAATGCTAAATTTGGAGCGGTTATTCCCCAGCGAGTGTTTGATCGGCCACCTACAGCGGAGCTCGCTGATGATCAGAAGGACAGCGATTCATTACCGCCTTATGAAGAACTGGATGCAATTATTGAGGGGTATGTCGAGGATGTTCGTTCAATCGAAGAAATTGCTGAAGGTGGGTTCGAGCTGGAAACAGTTCGTCGCGTTGTCAGGATGATCAATCGAAACGAATACAAACGTAAACAGGCCCCACCTGGGGTGAGAATTACTTCACGTGCATTTGGACGCGATAGGCGCTATCCAACCACCAGCAAGTTCTGATGTGAGTGTCCAGTCGTTTTGTTGACTGGAGCAGGTTTTATGGTATGGGTTTGATGTTACCCGTCTTACTCGATATCGGACTCTAGCGCTGCGTCATCAAATATCGCACTCACATCTGTCAGGTAGATACTGGCCGGGTAATTGAACTGCAGAACTCGCCGATTATCGGCTGACAGATCCGACAGATTCATCCTGTCGTAAGCATAGACAAGAATTGCGAGCGCTTCTTCGGTATAGGGTGATGTTTCATAGCGTTTGAGCACGCGCGATGCACGATTAGCCGCTCCGATGTATGCTTTCCTTTCCAGATAAAACAGAGCAATTTGAAGATCGTGACGTGCAAATACGTTGATCAATTGAACCAATTTTTCCCGAGATGCGTCCGCGTACTCACTCAACGGAAATCTTTCAATAACCTCGGTAAATGCTGCGTATGCTTCTCGTCCCGTTTCGGCATCGTGATCAGTCAAATCAGATTTGCTTCGAAATAAAGTCTCGCCAAATTTTGGGGGACGCACCGGAAGCAGGGCGAGACCTTTTAGGTAGTACGCGTAATCGATCTGTGAATGTGTTGGATGGTTTGCCAGGAATCGATCTATACAAGGTGCCGTTAACTCGAACTGCTTCGTCTTGTAGTAGGCATAACAGATCTCAAGGTCGCCCTGAGTCGACAACTCTCCATACGGATAGGCGGCTCTTAGTGCTTCGTAACGTTCAATAGCCGTTTCATAGCGGGCGCGGGACAGGGCATCGTATGCAGATTCATACATTTCCCGTTCGGACTTAATGGTGTCCTTTTTCCCACAGCCGGTCAGCATCAGAATGGGAATGACTGACAGAACAATAGCAAATCGGATTATGCTTTTCATAAATTTTGCTCGCAGTTTAATTTCTACGCCGGGCAGCTGAGGGATTCGCGGGTTAGGGAACCATCGGAATAACGAATTCGATTCAATTATATTGATTTGGAGTTAGAGTCACTTTTCTATTTGACCGTGCCCATGCAAACCTTGTTCATCTGATACCAACTTAAATAATAAGAATCAAGTGTACATCAATTTAACAATTCCGGAAGAGTGTAGAGGCCAACGGCTGGATAAGGTACTCGCATTGCTGATAACTGACCAATCGCGCACTACGATTCAAGGTTGGCTGGATGCAGGACGCGTTAAGCTCGACGGTGTTCAGCCTAAAAGGAGAGTCGCTGTTTCGGGAGGAGAGGCCGTCGAAATCGATGTTCCCGAAGTTGCAGCAGGCGAATGGACTGCAGAGGAGATTCCAATTGATGTTGTATTTGAGGACGAATCGGTCATTGTTGTGAATAAGCCTGCAGGTATGGTTGTGCATCCCGGCGCCGGAAATCCGCATGGGACGCTGTTAAACGGCTTGCTCAATCACGACCAGTCGCTTGAGAAATTGCCACGTGCAGGGATTGTTCACCGATTGGATAAGAATACATCAGGGCTACTCGTTGTCGCAAGAACCGAAGCGGCTCGGATTAACCTGATCAAACAGTTCAAAGCCAGAACTGCCGGACGGCGCTACATTGCGGTCGTTGAAGGACGGTTGATTTCAGGTGGTACGATTGATGTGGCAGTCGGGCGGTATCGCCATGATCGAAAGCGCATGACTGCTGGTTCAGGCAAGCCAGCAGTCAGTCATTACCGTGTTGT
>CAZYSR010000494.1:0-7010 GCA_964649525.1 uncultured Gammaproteobacteria bacterium | reverse complement strand
TGACGCAATAGGAAGTCTCGGTTCAGTCAACGAAACTGTTAGTTCCCCAACGAGTTCTTCCAAGTGGGTCATTCGCTCCTCGAACAGTGCTGTTGTTGATGATTGGACACTCACAGCAGATTCAAGTCTGTGTAACGATTCGGTAATTGGTTGTAGCTGTTCGTCAAAATACAGGAATGCGTCTGTTTGTTGTTTTAATCCCAATCTGATTTCGTCCAGTGTGGCAGAAATTTCAGGGCTTACTTCAATCGCTGGTGAACTAATCGAATCATCCATTGGCAAGATCGCAGCAGCCGATTCCTGAACCACAGCTGTGGTAAGTTCCGAATTTGGTGTTGAGGGAAATGCATTGGCGTCCACAATTTCTTGCACCGAAGCAGACGATGATGGAGACTTGCGTGTGTATTCGCCAAAGTTCCATTGCACCCATAGCGCAGTTCCGATGACGCAAACTAAACCTCCCAAAATTAAAATCAGACGCGACGGAATTCCAAAAATTCGCGAGCTGTTCGATACTTGTGACCTCATTACTTTAGCTTGCTAACTGCATACTAAACAGGCCTAGTGCGGTTACTCCTAGTCCCACGCCAAATGGTTTTTCTTTTCTTCGTAAGTACAGGAGTAGCACAAGCAATGATGCGCCAACTAGAAGCACAGGAATTGACCTATAGCCAAGCCAGGCACCGAGCGCACCAAGAAACTTGGCGTCTCCGAAGCCTATACCGGTAAAACTAGACGTTTGAATCTGCCAGATGCGTAATGTCTGAACACAGAAAAATCCGATTGTGGCTCCAAGTAGAGCGGTTTCGAATGGTACGAACAGATTAAAGAGATTGACTACGATGCCACTCAACGCTAAAGGTAGTACGATGTAATCGGGTAGTCGATTCTGCTGATGGTCTTTGATTGCAAGTATGACAATCGCGGTGCAAAAGGTCACAAATAGCACAATCTCGATAGATAACACATTCATTGATATGTTCTAAAAGTCTGTCAGAAATTATTCGTCTCCGAAAGCACTAGTTTGACACCGGAATTACGTCAAGTACAGATAACAGGGGAGCATGCTTCCAGGTCCAACTCAGCATAGATTTGCGCCAAATTGACACCATCCGTCACACAATCCGTTACTTTGCAAGCAGCATGATGAATAAATCCTAATGGTGTGATCATCGCAAGCCAGCGTTTCCAGATTACGGGTACGATATGTATACGCTGCTGAAACACCCCGCCAACTACCGCACGCTAAGCAGTCGCCCCCACAACTTAAACGACCTGGATTGTTGGCAATGACTGTTGCTCTTGACGGTGTGCAAATCTCGCTCTCATTGTCAGAAAGATCAAGAATTGTTCTTGCATTTTGATCAATCAGACTACGGTTTTCCGCTATGTTGAGCGTATTGGTATTAACTCTACCAGTCAGTTCGACAATGTCCGCAAAGTTTTTCCCAATATCGAGGACATTCGCACCAATTGCGTCAGAATTGGTTGCAATATTCGTTTCATTGACCGTTACTCTCCCGCTTAAATTTGTAATATTCTCGTCAATTCGAACAATATCGGGTGCTTGGTTAAACCGATCAAAGCCAGTTCCTGATACGCCATTTTCTGGTTCAACTTCCAGTGCGTCTATTTCGGCTGAGGTGGCCACCAAAGTGTCAGTTTCAAGTTGTCCCGAGACAACTAGATCTCCGCTTTCTGTATTGACTTCTACATCTCCCGGGCCTTCAACAATCAAACTATTGCCTGACATGTTTACCTGCATTCCATTTTCGAAATTCAGGGCGCCCGTCATTTCATTGCCTCCGTCAATGCGCAGAAATGGTGCATTACCTGAGGTAAGCGAGCCTACTCGAGCTCTCAGTCTGGCAAGATTTTCCACTCTGCTGAGTTCATAGTTGGGGTCTTCTCGGTCGAAAATAATGGTTGAGGCGTCGGGTTCGGCGAAAAGCAATTCAAAAAACTCAAGCACGCCGGCTCCGGTTTCTCGAGATGCAGCTTGAAAAGCCGCTGCTGCCAGATCAGGTCTCGAATCAGGCATACCATCAGCATTGGAATCTCTACCCTCTCGAAACACGCCAAAGTCAATGATCCCTAATGAACCGGCTGCAGCGATGGTGACATTTATCTCAAGGTCTCCAAATGTAATCGGATCACCAGTATCGGTACTCGCATACGGAATTGATGTGGTAGAGCCAAACGAGCACGATAAAAATCGCAACCCATTCTCGTCGGCACATTCTTGCAATTCAGAAATCGTGTAAATTCCGCTCGTTGTGGGTGGTGCCTCTGCTAGCCAGACCGCAGCAGCACGTGAAAACGTTGCAATTGCGCGTCCAGCAGTCCTTGCGTTATCGACTTCCATCTGACTCCATCGACCATGGGCCCAAACCGCAAGCACTGTAATTCCGATGCTAAGGACGATAAGAGTCTCTGCCATCGAAATAGCGCCATTTTCAGATATTTGAAATGCTTGACGTACTTGTAAGATGAAATGCCGAACCGAATTCATACTTAACCTCGGAATGTCCAAATTACGTCATTCGGCGGGGATTCTGCGCAGAGTCCCGCAATGTCCGCAGCTGTTGATTCATCAGTTCCCGTAGTAGACGGGTCATCTTCAGCATCAAGGTCAAGTGTTGTTCCGCCGATATCAACAGACTGCGCCATCTCTGCTGTGGTTGCT
The DNA here is from genome assembly GCA_964649525.1 of uncultured Gammaproteobacteria bacterium. Classification (GTDB taxonomy): domain Bacteria; phylum Pseudomonadota; class Gammaproteobacteria; order Arenicellales; family JAJDZL01; genus JAJDZL01. The sequence goes on along the minus strand of CAZYSR010000494.1, from coordinate 4,324 downwards.
ACAAGAGATGAGCATGCATCATCAGGCATATCTGAAAACTGCACTGTAAATGTCTGTCCGTTTCCTACAATTTCTACATCACCAGTCCACGGATGTTGAGGTGATGTTTCACCTTCGATCAGAAAGTGTTGCGGGAAACCCGCCAGACTTCGAGCCAGTGTCGTATTGAGTCCGGTGAAATTGTTTCGAACACCAAAGGTCATGCGTACGGCTGACACGATTTGGGTCAGTCCGTTCATAGCAGTAGAGGCGTTTCGAGCTGATACGAGTGCCGGAATTCCGGCGAATACTACCGCTAGAACCGTTGCGCCAACTCCCAATGCAATGAGAGTTTCAGCAACCGTAATGGCTCCTTTCTCACGCTCTGTAGAAGACTTTCTAGGAAAGAATTTGTTAAAAGGTTGAATAGGGTATTGGACGATTTTCATGATTGAACTCCTGATAACGAAAAAGTATTAGAAAGTTGATTGTTGTAGGGTAAAGACGACTCTCGCGATTCCGATATAAATCCAAATTGCAATTGCGCCAATTCCAAGAAGAAGTACAGATGCAAAAGTTTTAGTGATGCGATTCAGATTCTGTAACGCTCTTTCCAAATCTTCATCGGCAATGCGTTCGGCGTGTGTTGCAAAATCTCCAATGCGCTCATATATTCGTAGGGTGTCCAGCGTTTCCGGGGAAAAGAGGCCGGTATCTAGCGCTTGGTCAACACTGTCGCCGCGATAGAGATTTGAACGCATCTTCTGAACGTGAGAAGCAAGGTACTTTGGCAGTCCGCTTTCAAGTTGGTGTAATGCTTTAATTCTCTGGACACCAGCTTGCATCAGTGCAAGCAAGGCACTCAAAATTTCAGGTCCGGAAAATTGTCGGTAGAGAGCAAAGGGCGGAAACCATTCAATTTTTTCCCGTACTGGACCTGCCCAACGCGGAGCCGCCCAAATTGAAACTATCAGTAATAACGCGATTGAAATGAGAATCGCTATGCCCCAGTTTCTAAGAAAAATGGAAAATTCGAGAACACTCAACGAGACTGCTGGCCACTTGGACTGATCTAGTACTGCAGTCATTGATGACAAGGCTTGTCCTGGCAGTAGTGTGATCACCAAGCCACCACCAAACAAAAGTAATATTGGATAGGTCAAGCCTGAAATAAGAGTAGTGCGTAACTTGCTTCGAACGGTTGCCATACGTGCCGCCTGTTCAAACCCTTCTTCAATTCTGCCTTCCTGTGTGATTTGGATGATTGCCAACTCCTCCTGTGGTACCCATCCAATCGCACCGAAGGAAAATCCGTGAGATCGAATGGCAGTTCGTTGATGCCTGGCAAAATGCAAAGATGTGGACTTCTCAACTTTGCTTTCACACAGAAATTCAAGTGCCGCTGCAATTGGGACATCTGATCGGCTTAACGAAGCTAATCGCGTCCAAAATTTGGCGCGTATGGAGGCAGACGACCGGAAGCGCTGACGATGAAGAAAGTCGGTTACCTGTTCGATCCAAGCTGACATCAACATGAGTAGATCACAGGTGATTTGTGATTGATTGAGTTCGGTAGACTGATTAACTTCTGCTTTGGTGCCGAATCCGTAATGAGTGAGCCAATTTGCCATTCGACGTCAGTGGGCGAAACTAGACCATTGGCGATCAACTGTATTCCCTGCAGTTGTACAGGTCGACCATTTAGATCATTGAGCCAGTGTTGTCGTGCGCTGTGATAGTCACCTTTGCTAAGCATAAAAATCATTTCATCATCAGGAAGAACAATTTCTGCCATGACGGTGCGACCGATGACTCCACTGCCACCACATCGTTCACAATCTCGATTTCCCCTATAGTGAATTTCCGAGACGTTTAATCCACTTGCAATAATCGCTGCCCTAGCACGTTGCACACACTCTCGGCGTCGGTAGTCACTTTCACGCTCGAATTTCAGCCACTCTTCTGAACTGATCTTGCACTCGGGGCAAAGCTTTGGAACAAGAGATTGGAACATTAATCCCTTGAGGACATCTGGAGCGCATACCAGATTTGTATTGATTCCTAGCCCAGTCAGCCGTCCTACAATTCCGAGAGCGGTGGAAGCATGAACGGTCGTGTAAACTCGATGCCCGGATTGAGCGAACTTTATGGTTAACAAGCCAGATTGAAGGTCGCGAATTTCACCAACCATTAGCGTATCAGGGTCACATCGCAGTGCTCCGCGTATCGCAAATGTGAATTCGTCTCCACCAGAGTTTCCTTTTTTTCGAATCACAGGTACCTGGGTCGCGCCTGGAATCACTCTTTCAGGCGGGTCTTCTACTGTGATGATGCGAAGTCGTGATTGATGCATTGAAAGTTCTTCATTCAACATGCTAACCATCGAAGTACTTTTTCCGCTACCAACACTACCTGCCATAACCAGCAAACCAGATGGTCTTTGAACGATTGTTTGAATTGCTTGGATCTGATTTTCGTCATATCCGAGTTGAGTCAAGTGCATGATGTCTTCGCTACCAGGCAATATGCGAAGGACCATGTCATATCCGTCAGGTGAAGCAGGTATTGTGCCAACCCTAACTCGAACCCTTCTACCGTTAGAGAGGATGGTGTCTGCTACTGCGTCTTGTGGTTCATGTCGATTCCAAGTTACTGCCTGGTCATGACCCAGAACTTCATAAATGAATCGACAAGTCTGATCTGCGAGCAAATCAGGCCATTCCGCATAGCGAATTACTTGTCCACTTATTCGAAAACTTACCAAAGCGGTCATTTGGCGGCGAACTATGTGGATGTCCGATGCATTTTCTGCAACGGCCTTTGTCAGCAGCATGCGCACGGTTTCTTGTCCTCTTTCGTAATCCAGATCGGTCGAGTTAGAGTTGGTAATTTTTTCGGCATCGGCATAAACGTCTTCCAGAATGGTCGGTGTGACTTCAATCTGGTCGATGATCTGTACATTCCGTTGCTTCAAATTTTCACGAAGCTGCGCTTTCAATCGTGCCGGAAACTGCAGAGTCGTAAACAAAATGTAGGCGGCTGTTGGTGGTTCATCCTCCGACACTGCAGCAAGAAACATTCTCTCAGACTGCTCTATAGGTACCCAGGACCCAGGTCCGCCAGTTAGCACTAATTTGTACGCCGGTAGTTTCATGTTCATTGCAGTATTGACTAATTCTCATTCCAAGCTGATTCAGATTGTCCAGAAAGCCCTATAGAGATTTCGTGTCCGGCAACCAGCAAGTCCACACCTCTCTTGTGTACTTTCAAGACTCGCGCTAAACGAATTACGTCTCCTTGCTTTAAACGGTATTCCCGTCCAGCTAAACGCGCATATGCAGTCAGTAAATCTGGACTGCCAGTGATAGCGTAGACTTCCAAATTCTGATCAAACCAGTTGACCCGGTCCATGCCCGGAACTTGCTGAGTAGCACTTTTATCCTCTTGAATTTGGGGTGGTGTATTCGGTTGAATTGAGCGAATCTCAGAGATCTTTGCCACGAGTTGCTGATACTCCAGCACGCGTCGTAGAATTTCTTGCTGATTCTGCAGACAATCGATCAGAGCGACTGTGCCTGATTGGTCGTCGCAAACCGGAGGTATTTCAGGAAATTGCTGTGCTGAAACAGAGCAAGTAAAGCCGAGAAACAAGCTGGTCATGATCCTATTCAGCATGCGCAAAGTACTCTGCCTCCAATTCCCATTTGAATGAATTTTTCAGAGTGACCTTGATGCGAGAAATATGCAGAGGCAGGTCTCTCAGGCTTATCGCAGCAGCAATCATTTGACTTAACTGTTTGCTACCACCGGTTAGTTGCGAACGAACAACTGGTAGATTCTTTTTGATCACCTCGCCAGGCATTAACGACCACTTACCTGGCATTCTCTCTAACTGATCTAGCAAACTTAAACGACTTGAATAGCTTTCAAGTCTGCTTTCCAAATTTTGAGAATCGGTTCTGACTGACGCATCAAACGGGACTTTTTCGATCAGAGCATTTGCGTTTTCTGACAACTCGAATTCACTGGCACCGAGATATGAGGTAATACTGTGAATATCCCCATGTTCACGGTGCCAGTTGATTGAAATGACATTGTTTTGCCATTCGTAGGAGTGAGTGCGCCAACCGCCTGCCCGAAGAGGTCGATCAAAGACGATGTCAGCAAAGGTGGCTAACAGTGCAGAGGGGTTTTGCTGAAGAATTCGTTCCAGTGCACGTTTTTCCTTTTCTAGTGCCTGTTGATAGGCCAACTGGCGCTGAAAATTCTTTTCATCTTCGTTTTTAGTTGGATCAATGTATTGCCAGGCTCCAACAGCCGAACAGGTAAGTAAAGCAACCAACAC